>CAVGEP010000142.1:0-4812 GCA_963628105.1 Alistipes communis | reverse complement strand
GTGCTGCTTCTTACGAACAAGGGCAGGCTCAAGCTTTGCGAACTCGCGAATATGATAGAGCTTGCGGAGGATTCAAAATTGCTGGTGGTATTAGGGCACGAATTCATGTCTACCGCAGTGATTTTCTTGATAATAATGTCGCTGGCCATCTTCGGGCTGGCAATTTATGTGAATTATCGGCTGACAAAACCGCCGAGAATATTCTATTAGAGGAGAGGAAAATAATGAGCTATGTAGTTGATTATCACATTCATTCGTGCTATTCCGACGGGACTATGACCCCGGTGGAATTGGTACGCAAGTACAAAGACGCCGAATATGACATCATTTCGATAACCGACCACGATGGTATCGGCGGTCTAAAGGAGGCCTCGATTGCCGCTGAGGCTCTAAAAATAAAATTTGTCCCGGGCGTAGAGATCTCTACTGAGCACCACTTCGAGGGAGCAGGAGAGGAAGGCCCGGAGCTGATCAAAATCGGCATCCATATGCTGGGATACGATTTTGACCCGGAGGACGAGGTCCTGCGAGAAACGCTCGATAAGTTCAGAGAATATCGCAAGCAGCGAAACCAAAAGCTCGGGCAAAAATTGAAAGAAATGGGTTATGACATCGACATGGCCCAGCTCGAATCAAGAAGCGCCGGCGGATATGTCGGCAAACCCAATATCGCCAGAGAGCTTGCACGCAAAGGATATATCAGGGACTTTGCCGAGGCATTCGAGCCGGGGAGGCTTCTCGAGTCACCGGAGATAAAATCCATACACAAGGACAAAATTTCATCTATAGATGCAATCAATCTCATTTCGAATGCCGGAGGAATGGCAGTAATCGCGCATCCTGCGAAAATCCGCGGAATGGGAGAGCGGGGCAGCGATCTGTTCTGGAAGAACATGGACACTCTGATTGGCGGGCTAAAAAAGGCCGGGCTAAAGGGCGTGGAATGCTATCATCCAAGCCACAGTGAAGAGGAACGCTGGAAATTATTCAAGATCGCCTCCAAATATCACCTGCACATAACCGAGGGCTCGGATTTTCACGGAGAGGAGGTCACGATATAATGAAGATAAAATTCTGCGGCGCATCTAGTGGTGTTACCGGCTCGTGTCATTTGATTTCGACGGATAATCACAAGGTCCTCCTGGACTGCGGTCAGTTCCAGGGAGGCAAGGAAATGGACAGGATGAACGAGGAGGAATTCCCCTTTGACCCTGCCCGGATAGAGTGCGTCATCCTAAGCCATGCGCATATCGACCACTGCGGCAGGCTTCCGCTGCTGGTAAAGCGCGGCTTCAAAGGCCGGATCTATTGCACGGACGCGACGGCAGACCTCCTCGATGTTATGCTAAAGGACAGCGCCTACATCCACGAAAAGGATGCCGAGTGGCAGACCAAAAAAAATCTCAGGACCGGAAAGCCACCGGTGGAGCCTCTATATACCATTCAGGACTCAGAAGCGGCCCTGAGGCTTGTAAAGCCGATTCTCTACGACCAGCTTGTGGAGCTTAATCCTGACATGAAGATCGTATTTAACGATGCGGGCCATATTCTGGGCTCGGCCATAACCGAGCTTTGGGTCACGGAGGCAGGGACGACATCGAAAATCGTTTTTTCGGGCGACCTTGGAGTTCCCAATAGGCCGATTCTCAGGGATCCTGTCAAGATCAAAAAAGCGGATATAGTCATAATGGAAACAACCTACGGAAACAGGCTCCATCCGCAAAATGCCACGAGCATCGACGAACTCATAAAGATCACCCTAAAGACAATCAAGCGCGGCGGGAGCGTTATAATTCCGTCATTTGCGGTCGGAAGAACGCAGGAACTCATATATCAATTCAATATGTTCTATGAGCATCACCCGGAATATGCGAGCATCCTCGGCAAGGTAAATGTCTATATAGACAGCCCCATGGCAACTACCGCAACGGAGGTTTTCAAGAAGAACGCGCAGGTATTTGATGATGAAACGCGAAGCTACATCTTAGGCGGCGACCATCCGCTGGACTTTCCGAATCTCAAATTTACCCGAAATACCGCTGACTCACAGATGCTCAACGAGGACAAATCCCCAAAGATCATAATCTCCGCAAGCGGAATGTGCGAGGCGGGTAGAATCCGCCACCATCTCAAGCACAATCTCTGGGACAGCAGAAACAGCATCGTATTCGTAGGATATCAGGCTGAGGGAACTCTCGGGAGGCTCCTTGTCGAAGGAGCGAAGGAAGTTAGGCTCTTCGGGGAGCCTATAATGGTAGGCGCAGAGATCTATAACTTAGAGGGCTTCTCGGGGCACGCCGACCAGAACGGCCTCCTCGACTGGCTGGGCGGATTCCAAAAGGAGCCTAGGCATATTTTCCTCGTACATGGCGAAACGCAGTCGAAGCTGGACTTTGCGGCGAAGGTGAGGGAGGTTTTTTCCTATGATCCGATCGTCGTAAATGGCAATACCGAGTATGAGCTTGAGTCGGGCGAGATCCTCAGCAGGCAGGATGTCATCCGCGATGCGCTTGACCAGGAGAGCGCCCAGGAGCTAAAGGATAAGCTTTCTTCCATCCGCGGCGAGATCGAAACGGTCATCGCAAGCGCCGAGGATGCGGTATCCGGCGAAATTTCGCCTGATAAGCTTGCGCAGATAAATAATATTGTCCGCGAGCTCGAGAAGGCTTCGCTCAACCTCGGCGCCACGGTCCTCGCAGAGGACAGAGACCCGCGCCCCCTCACGGAGCAGTGAGTTGCGAAAACATATTCAAGTTTGGATGCTCGTTTGCTGGCTCACATTATTAAGTATTGCTGTGCTCGAACAAACAGGAGCCGAAAGACATAAATTGCTCATGCGCTTAGTCCTCGGAGCTACAAATCCTGCGTGCTCCTGCGGAATCGCGCTTCCGCAATTTTGTTTCCGGCTTTTCCGTAAACTCGCGCCTAGCATACCGGCGATAACTGTTTTGTTTTCGCTATAGTACCGCATTTTGGAAAGGAAACCAACCTATGAATAGAAATGTAATAGTGATCGGAATTGCGGGCGGCACGGGCTGCGGCAAGAGCACGATGATAAATCGCATCAAAGAAGAATTCGACGAAAGAATCAGCATCATAAGTCACGATTTTTACTACAAGCAGCATAATGACATCCCGTTTGAGGAGCGCAAACTCCTCAACTACGACCACCCCGATGCCTTCGATACGGATCTTATGGTCGAGCATATCAGGGCTCTTGCGGCGGGAGAGGCTATCGAGCGTCCGGTATATGACTTTACCATACATAATCGGATCGACGAGACGGTTACGGTGCGGCCGGCGAAGGTCATAATCGTCGAGGGGATACTCATATTCGAGTGCAAGGAGCTTCGGGACCTATTCGACATCAAGGTATTCATCGATACGGATGCGGATGTACGGATCATAAGGCGCATCATTCGTGATGTGAGCGAGCGGGGGCGGACGCTTAGCTCTGTGGTGAACCAGTATCTCACCACGGTCAAGCCCATGCACGAGCAGTTCGTCGAGCCCAGCAAGAAGTTTGCAGACATCATAATACCGGAGGGCGGCCACAATACTGTCGCGCTCGAAATGCTTAACCAGCGCATCCGGGCGCTGCTCGCACAATAGGGACTGGGTCGAAAAAAAATTCACTTCGCGCTGCTTGCCTACGCGTGCCTCTTAGTATAAACAAAAGCCGAAAGGACATAGATGACTATGCTTTCGGCTTTTTACATACTCGCGCGCTTACCAGCGAAAACAAATTCCACTTCGCGCGCTCGCTTACTAGCGAAAACAAATTCCAGTTCTCCCACTCGCATAAACATAAGCCGGAAGACATAAATTGCTCAGGCGCTTAGTCCTCGGAGCTACAAATCCTGCGTGCTCCTGCGGAATCGCGCTTCCGCAATTTTGTTTCCGGCTTTTCCGTAAACTCGCGCCTAACATACCAGCGAAAACAAATTCCAGTTCGGGTGCTCGCTTACTGGCGAAAACAAATTCCAGTTATCCCACTCGCACACTCGTCGGCGGTGGCTTGCAAGAACGCTCACTCGCAAGCTTTGGACTGAATTGCAAACTCGTGCAGCGACACTGCGACATGCCGCACTCAAACAGTGCAATTCACTACCCAAAGCTTTTGTTCGTTTCGCGTGCAGCCAAAGCGCCTCCTCGCGAAGCTTCGGGGATAACTGTTTTGTTTTCGCCTTGCAATCGCAATTTATGTCTGCTGGCTCATATTAAATACTGCCGCGCGAGTTTGCTTAAAATTATTTTGGTACAAATTGGATAAAAGCGCTTGCATTTTACTCTGAACTGTTATATAGTTACATTACAAATATTTTCAATTAACCAAGAAAGAGACTAATATAATAATATTTGGAGGAACATATGAATGCAAATAACGAAATGAGCGGCAGCGCGGCCCGCGCAGGAACAAAGCCCCTGAGAAATCACAAGGATTCAACCTTCTGCCTGCTCTTCTCAGAGCCGAAGCGTGCGGTAGAGCTTTACAATGCGGTGACGGGCGAGAACCTGCCGCCGGACACAAAGCTTGAATATACCACGCTTGAAAATGCTCTATATATCGACCGCAACAACGACCTCGGCTTTGTGATCAATGACCGCCATCTTGTACTTACAGAGTGCCAAAGCACCGTGAACATGAATATCCCCATGCGATGCCTGGGATATGTCAGCAGAACCTTAGAAGATATCACCGGAAAAGAGGGGCTCTACGGGAAAAAGGCGGTGAAATTTCCTGCCCCGGAATTTTATGTTTTCTATGTAGGCGAGGGAGAGTGGGAAGAAAAGCAGCTTAGGCTTTCGGAG
>CAVGEP010000141.1:0-4841 GCA_963628105.1 Alistipes communis | reverse complement strand
ACTCAAAGGCGCAGACAAAGACCTTTATTCTGCCACTCAAAGAAATCGCCGGAAAAGCTTATGCGCAGCTTGCTACGGGACTTCTCGGAACAGAATTTTTAGAAAAAGAATTTAATGTAGAAGCAACCCTGCTATATGATACAGGAATACAAGGCTGGAAGATACTAGAAGATGAAACGACGACAGGAAATGGCTTCGCCCTGCAATATACGAACAGCCAGGCAGTCAGCGGTGAAGAAAGTATTTTCGGATTCAACTCATATATAGGCTCTGTCTCAAGCGCTACGATCCCAGCGAATGGTGGGCTTTATACCAGGGTCGGAAGCGAAACATTCTCCGCCACAGTTTTGCGAAATACCATTGATGGTGCCGATCCGGATAACGATACGAAATATACATTAACAATAAGGAATAATGTATCGATGGGAGACTCCTCCAGATACCTTTATCCTGACAGGATGGGCGTAGATTCCCATAATAGCAATAACGCAAAGAATCTGAGCGGACGATATATCGTGCCGAAACAAATTGCTGAATATGAACTCGAATTTAATGAAGCAAATGCTAACAAGATCACGCTGACAACTATTACCCCTACTATGATAAAGCCTAATTTTAGCATAAGCAGTAGCACGGTTAGTCCGGGAAATTATACAGTTGCCGGATTTACCGGCGAAGGTAAGATCTATATGGCTGCATATCTGAGTAGAGATAGTGCTGAAAAGCTAAACACTCAAATAGATGGTAATGAGGTTGAAATCACCGTGGGAGCTAACGGCACGCCGGAAACAAAGTCAATCACGGGCCTGACGGCCGGCAATCCATATTATATCGCTTTTTACTACAAGAATAGCGAAGATAGAAATGTGCTGCTTCTCAGGAGCGACAGCGTGGATAGCGCAATCTTTGAGGTTACTACAAGCACCAATGCTGTGATAAATATTACAAAAAATGAATACCTAAATCTAGGATATTTTGACAAGCTTCTGAATGTGGACTTTTCTATAAGCAGAATATTCAATGTTAAACTGTCCTACGATATTTATGCATCGGAGGCTGACGCTGAAAACGGTGAGAACCCGCTCCTCACCAATGCGCAGCTTTGCACTGGGAACGAGAATAACATTTTGACAAGAGATGAGATACTCACTTATGCCGATAATCACCTGAGATTTAATCTAAAGCCGTCTGAGGCAAGAAAGTCTCTTGTGCCGGGCGTTACCTATTATCTGAGGATAACCGCCTCAGAACCTGACGCCTCCGGCACGGGCGCCACGGAGGTAGGCTACAAAGTCGAGCCATTTACCCTGACATCTGTGGGCAGCGTAGGCGCACTGATCTATGTCCAGTCCGCTAACGACTCATCCATAACATTCAGAGTCGTAATAAATGACCCGGAATATGCTCTCATGGGGAGGGAGACCGCAAATAATAATGAGGGCGCCTTGTATGCAGTCAGGTTCACAGACGAAAACGGGAATGTGTTGAGAACAACATATGATGATAAAGTTTACAATGCAGCAGAGGCCTATCAGGATTTCGAGCTAAATAATGATGCTTTGATAAATGATGGTATAGAAACAAACAGAAATATCGAAGCTAATAAGAAGTACAGACTGAATATTTATGCGGTTCCGGATATGAAACACAGCGGAGAGATCATCCTGGGAGGGAAGTCGAAGAAATGGAGCGATTTCTTCGATAAGGCTGCGAGCACGCTGGCAAATTGTGGTGAGCAGTTCCTCGAAGTTGTAAGATCATTTTGGAATCCGGATACATCCAACAATACGAATGAGGATGAAATCGAAAAACAGCTTTTGATTGCGGAAAAATTGCAAAGTACCACATTGGAAGCAGGTTGGCTCCTTAACAAAGATGAGATATATGCCAAGAGGCAGACTACCGATACCGTCCGAATTATGTTTGAAGAGAGTTTCGGACTTATCGCAACCACATCAAGCGGCGAGGAACCTGTCTTCAGAAAAATAGACTGGCAGGTAGACGGCTTCAGAAGCGACGCAAGCCCTCTCAAAATCTCAGGACAGTCCCTATATTCCAAGAGCGAGAAGCTGCTCCAAAAGGGAAACATAGCCGATAAATATAACACATATTACTATGATATTCCGACGGCCGTAGGGCAGGGAAGTTATACGATAGTACTTTATCTATACAAAAACGAAACCGACGAAACGGCAGCAGAAAAGATTACGATTCGAAGCGGTGTATAAAGATATTATAGGATAAGTGTATATGAATAATTATTAAGAAGGAATGCGAAAGAGTGTATGAAAGAGTGTAAGAGGGAGGAGAAATGAAGCATACCCGCAAACTGACAAGGGCGACGCGCCTCATATTTTCCATTTTCGCTGCGGTGGTGGTGATGACCTTTGGGGTCATGGGAGTAACTGCTTATAAGACTGCTGCCGCCAAGGTGCCGGCGATAGCCTTGGAGGCGGGAAATGTCATTTATGACAGTACCGCAACTCCCATCCAGCTGACAGAAAGCGCAGTGGTTACCCGCGAAAACGGAGCCTATTTTCTAAGCTGGGAGAATACCAAGGTTTCCCTTGGGGAGCATACGATGGCATATACCGCGGGCAGCGTGCGCATATTCGGAGGCGGATATCGGATAGATGCAGGCGGGGATATCCATTATGTAAGCGATGAGGATATTTTTAGCGAAATAGAAGAGGGCGCACTATTCAAACTTTGTGACCGCAAATATGCTATAGTCTGTTCGAAAATCACTGACAAAAAGAATGTATTCAGCGCGGAGGAATATCTTTATATATCCATGGACAAGGTTGGTAACGCAAGGCTATATTCAAACAATATGAGCCTAAAGACCACTCAGCCTACGACTATAGTCTCTGCGCCATTTGAATTTGATATCGCGCAGGAGAGCCTGTATTTGACAGGCACAAAACAGACCCTTGACGTAGGGAGCCTCATAGGAACCACGAATACATACGATTCCGGGATCTATAAGGCAATCGATGACCCGCAGACGCCGGATTCCATTGACCTTACCATAAAGGGCGGCGCAGGCGGAGACGGCGGTGCGGGCGGCACAGGCGGCGATGGCGGAACAGGCGGAGATGGCGGCGCGGGCGGCACAGGCGGCACTGGAGGCGCGGGCGGAACAGGCGGAACAGGCGGCAAAGGTGGCACGGGCGGCACCGGCGGCACTGGCGGAACAGGCGGCACCGGCGGCACAGGTGGCACCGGCGGATCTGGCGGCTCAGGCGGCACAGGTGGCGCGGGCGGAAGCGGCGGCATAGGCGGAGACGGCGGCATAGGCGAAGACCAGGACGTTGTCCGTATCGTGATGCTGAAGTCCGTAAAAGGAGAGTCCAGCACCAGCATAAAAGCCGAATATCATTTTGTAGACCCGTTCGGAACCTTGGGAATGGTATATCTGGAGCTTCATAAGGTATCGGATATGCCAAGCGGTGCTTCGATAAAGAGTCTCTACGAAAACGAAGACGGGGCTTATAATGACTACTGGTCCGGTTCAAGCTACAGCCGTACATCTATAAGCGCCTACGATACCAGCTATACCTTTAGCGGGCTGGCGCCGGGTGAGTCATATTATGTTGTGCTGGCACACGTGAACGAGAATATAAATGGAGAAATAGAGCGAACCTTGGACGATTATTCCAAGGTAAGCACGAGACAGCCGAGCAATAAGCTGACGATTTCTACGGTAGACAGAAGCTCCATAGGATTTGAACTTAGTCTCGAATCTGTTGACTCGGCAGCCAGGTATGTGGAGCTAGACACTACTGGTAATAACAGAGCTGAGCTGAGCGGCGATGATGTCAGGGCAGCGGTTTCTGCAGGATACAGCGGAAGCATATCGGTGGATTCGAATTTGCTAAAAACACTACCAAGCATTACCCTCTATGTAAAGGACGCCCAAGATAACATCCTGCTGAGGGTGCAAAGCAGCAACAGCTTCTACGAAAGCAGCAACGGCGGAGAGTAAAAGAGGAAAAGACAATATATAATAAAAGTTAGGAGTAATGGTTAATGGAAAGTTTATATGGATCGGTACTGAGTGCAATCGGGTGGATGATGGGCCTGGCATTTTTAGGCATAGGAATAGGCCTTGGACTCCTGGGTGCAAAGGTAGCGGAGGCCGTGGGGCGTAACCCCGAAACGAAGGATGATGTTGTCAGAAGCGCCATGACGGTGGTGCTTGCAATCTTGATTTTGCTTGTGCTGCTCCTTGCATTTGTGTTCATCCTGCTGTATTTTAATCCTTTTGTGGCATTGTAGGTGTCAGTAGCTAAGGAGGAAATATGATTTATGCAGTCTATATTCTTGCTGCGGTAGCGGTGGGACTTATGATGGGATTTGTGACCCTGTCTGTGATGCTCCTCCGAAAAACCGTTTCGGATAACATACGAAGCAAGACCATAAGTCTGATATCCGTATACGACAGGCTTCTCGAAGAAAAAAGCATGGAGCTTGCAAAGCTATCCCCGGGCTGCCGAGCAGAGAATGCAGGAACTGACGAAGAAGCAAAATTCTGCAAGGGACAAGAAGGCAAAGAAAATAAAGATAAAGACGCAGCAGGCATAGCAGCCATGAATTCGGGAGAGATGCTCAGTGCCGCAGAACGCGCAGGAGCCGCCGCATACAGAGACGGCAGCATAGGTGAGACATATCGCAAAATAAGAGAGAATTTTTCTTTCAGTCTTGGAGAGATTCTTCCGAAATTGCAAGAAATGCGAAAATCGGAAGATGCGAAGGCAGAAGAACTGCTAAGGGCAATGGACTACGATACGATATATCGCCTTTCCACTCTGCCATCTCAGCAGCAGATAGAAGTGCTG
>CAVGEP010000140.1:0-4842 GCA_963628105.1 Alistipes communis | reverse complement strand
GGTAAAGAGCGCCTGCTTGCCGCAGATTTCGATGCATTCGTATTCATCGTAGTCGGTATGGATATACCGCGTCCCGGTCTTGTTCTTTGCCATGCCGAGATCGCAGAAGTCATAATTCCACACGGAGGCGGCGTATTCAACGGATTCCACCTCGCCTTCGGGGTAGTAGACTTCGGATTCTTCGCCGTTTTCATAAATGCGGCGACCACATCCATGACCGAGGTCTTCATCTGCCCATTCGTGTTCGATGGTAATGTCGGGATACCTGCGGGCAAGCGCTTCTATGACGGGCTTGGGTTCCGCCCATGCGGTCTGAAACCAGATACAATCATCCGGCATGGATGCAGGTTCGTATCCGTC
The DNA here is from genome assembly GCA_963628105.1 of Alistipes communis. Lineage (GTDB taxonomy): Bacteria > Bacillota > Clostridia > Peptostreptococcales > Anaerovoracaceae > CAG-238. The sequence continues at coordinate 4,482 of CAVGEP010000140.1, read as the reverse complement.
ATACCCGTGTGCATTCCATTTGGTACCCCAATTTGCAAAGCACCAGTCGTACCAGGTGGCTGCGCCATACTGCCGCAGGTTATTCCACGCCTGCTTGCCAAGCGCGAAATCCTCGCGTCTGATGTCTGTCCGCACTTCGAGAAAGCGCTGCTCGCTTGCAACCGGAATATCCGACAGATGTTCCGTGTTGATCGTTCCGCCGAGCGTATACACATCGATGAAGTCCTTATAAGCCGCAAGTCCCGCCTGTGTGCGACTGCTTGCTTCCAAGTCAAGGCTCGGCGGCATCGGAATAATCTTATTGAAATCCACCGAGTGCAGACCGTATTTGTTGTCTTTGATGTCCTCGAGCATCTGATGGATTTTTGCTTTGTCACCCTCAAAGGAGAGGATATTGATCACATGATTCGGCATAGACCACCTCCGTCAGTCCCGCGTGCAGATATCGTGCCGCTTGCAATAGTGGCGGCACTGTTCGCAGGGGGTATCGCAGACGGCATCGCATTTTTCTTCTTCCAGCCCCTCGTCCTCATCCTCAATCAGAATGTGAATAGCGCCGTCCTCGAAGTACGACAGCACACCGGTGTCCTCATCGATGTCATACTTTTCGATGACTTCCTCCGGCAGAAGCACCTTGATATTCAGTTTCCTTTCCATACAATTTTCCTTTCTTTCAGTATTTTTTCGCTGATGGAGTCATCGTCGAACAGCGTGAGCTGCTTGGCGTTCCATCCTTCTTCATAGGTGTCATAATTGGAGATAAACAGTTCGGGATACTGTTTTCCCGCGTCGTAGCGCTGCGCGATATTCGAGAGTCTTGTGGTGCTCTCGATCATGATGCCGTCCCGCGAATACAGCTCACGGATTTCCGGGCAGTCGTTGTAGGAAAGCAAAAACCTGCCCTGAATCTGCATGAGTGCATCCCGCAGTCTGACATGATCCGCTTTGGTGAAGCCCACTTCTTCGTAGTAATCTTCCGTTTCAAAGTAAGGAGGATCAAGATAGAAGATCGTGTTCGGACGGTCATATTGGGCAATGAGCTTTTCAAAGTCCTTGTTTTCAATGACGACCGTCTGCAGTCGCTCCGATGCTTTATGAATAATGGGAAAGTTGTTCCAGATGTTGTGGGGCTGACCTCCGAAGGAGTCAAGCCCCGAAGCGTAACTCTCCCGAATAACCTGATAAAAGAATGCGGCGCGTTTGATATCCGGTATTTTGGTGTCACTGTGGAGCAGATCGCGGATATAGTCAAAGTCCCTGCGGGAATTAAGCGAATACCGCAGTTCCTCGCAAAGCTCGTCGGGGTGGTCGCGCACACAGCGGTAAAGGTTCACAAGCGTTCCGTTGAAATCGTTGTAAACCTCAAATTTGCTCGGGCGCTTATGAAACAGTACCCATCCGCCACCGCCGAACACCTCGACATACCGGTCGCACCGCTCGTCAAGTCGGGCGACAATGGCATCCCGAAGCGCCTTCTTGCCGCCTACCCATGACATAAAGCTGTTCATGTTTCCTCGTTTCCGAGGCTGCACACAAAAAGGGGGCTGTAATGCCTTTTTGCATAACAGCCCCAAAGTTTCGTTATTTTTTAATCTGGAAGAGACACATGACGACCATGCCGACCGTGCCGCCGAGCATCAGCCCGAGCAGAAAGAGCCACCACATCCGCATCACTTCCATCTGCCGGTGCGGTTGTACTTGTTGTAGAAGTGGCAACCCTCGGCAATTGTTTCGTAGTCGGCATGAAGCAGATCCAGCTCGCGGATGATCCCTGCAGGGGTGAGATCGTAGGTGTTTGCCACATAGTCAAACAACTCCATGTCGGCATCGTTGCGGATGGAAAGTGAGACAGGCTGACTCATACCGATGGCATAGCCGATCTGAACCTCGCACCATTCAAGGTCGAATTTTTCAAGCAGGTCACATGCGATCCTGTGTGCCATATACGATGCCGAACGGTCGACCTTGCTCGGGTCCTTTCCTGAAAACGCACCGCCTCCGACACGGCAGAACCCGCCGTACTGGTCACAGACGATCTTTCGACCGGTCAGCCCGCAATCGGCTTCCGCACCGCCGACCGTCCATGTTCCCGCAGGGTTGATGATCCAATCGTCACAGACACATTCATCGCCGACGAGCGCAAGGACATAGTGCTGAACTTCATCAAGATCGCATCCTTCCTTATGGCAGACACTGACCACCACCGTGACGATCTCCCCGGTGTCAAGGTCAATGGTGACCTGTGTTTTGGCATCGCCCTTCAGAATGGTGTCGGGATTGTTGTCCGCATCATCCTCCAAGGCGGCAATGATGCGGTTTGCCACATCAAAGGCATAGGGGAGGCGGCTTGCGGTTTCTCTCGTGGCGTAGCCGAACATGATGCCCTGATCTCCGGCACCGATGTCCTCATCCGAGAGAACCGCGCGGTTGATCTCAGGCGATTGCTCACTGATCAGGTTGATGATCTTATCTGCCCGATAGCCGAGCTTCTTTGCCACGCGGCGGACGATCTGATCGTAGTTGATGTCCGCTTTCGAGGTAATCTCACCGCCGAGAACGACGGTATTACCTTTGACCATGGTTTCAATCCCGCAGTGGCTCTGTCTGTCCTGTTTTAAGCACTCGGTCAGAATGGCATCGCTGATCTGATCGGCATACTTGTCCGGGTGGTACTTGCTGACCGCCTCGGTACTGAATAATCTCATGTTGTTTCCTCCGTTTCATTTGGTAATTGACTGATCTCCCAGGCGAGCTTTTGCGCAATCGCCGTTACGACATTTGTGGTAACCGAGTTGCCCGCCATTTTGTAGAGTTGGGAGTCGCTGATCCCGTTGTCGGCAAGAGTCTGAAACTGATTGTCGGCAAAACCCTGCAAGCGGAAGCATTCTATCGGCATCAGCCGTCGGATGATTCCGTTCAGAAGAATAACGCCGTGTACATCCTGTGTTGTCAGCGCATACATCGGTTCATCGGGACCTTTGAACCGTCTGCCGCATTGCCTGACTTTGATTCTTGCGGGTGTCAGGATGGCTCTTGCGCCGGTGATGAGAACGCCGGAATGCTCGCCTTTGCGATTGCTTATACCCGAATCCTGTCTTGCGGTGATACATCGGGCGAGAGGCGTGAGCTTCGGGTTTTCGTTCATATCGATAAGATAAAGCCCGGTCTTTGCCCCTTGTCCGCCTCCCTGACTCATTAAACATACGGCGGCTCCATCGGGGGAATATACACGCTGACCTTGGCGTCCGGGAATAAGCTGCTTAAGATTCGAATATGTGCTTCCTCGGACAGGATATATTTTGCCGGATAGTCTGCTATCAAGATATCCGACAATGTACACTCGCTTCCGGTCCTGGGGGACACCGAAGTTTGCGCTGTTAACAACACACCATTCAAGAGAATACCCCAGTTGCCCAAGCGCGGTGAGGATAGCGAGGAAAGTTTGCCCCCCTTCGTGAGTGAGTAACCCCGGCACGTTCTCAAGCAGAAGATACTTAGGGTGCCTGGCTTCAGCCAATCGGCAGATTTCATGAAAGAGTGTGCCTCTTTCGTCAGCAAATCCAAGTCGTTGCCCTGCGACAGAAAAAGGTTGACAAGGGAAGCCGCCGCAGATAAGGTCGAAGTCGGGCAGGTCTGCGGGGTTGATAATTCTTGCGTCATCGCAAAAGTATTCTCCTTCCGTTCCGTAGAGTAACCGATAGGCTTTTTGCGCGTGTTTGTCTTTTTCGCACCAACCGACCGGCATAAAAAAATCGCCGGCATTTGTGAGTCCCGTGCGGAACCCACCGATACCGGCGAACATATCCAGATATTTGATTTTCAAATGATTTTACATCACATACCTCCCATTCCGAAATCCTCTGAGAAGGTGAGGACATAATCGGAGGCTGCATCGCGCAAGGCGTTCCAGTCTTTTGTCTGCGGAGGCGGACCGTACCATTCGTGCTTTACGCTGTCGCACCGGATATGGGGAGTCTGACCTCGTGAATTCCGGGAGAAGTAATCTCCAAAGCGGAGGAGGGTTTTATCGATAACGCCGTCCGCACGGTTGATAACCGACATCTGCAGTGCGACATATTCCTCATGGACGCCTTGCGTGACGAATTCCGCTTTGACGAGATTTCCGTCATCTGCGGGAATGAAGCAGCATCGTCCGATGAATCGGGCATCCTCCGTGTCCCCGAACAGCCGCCTCAGTTGGCTCTCAAAAAAGTTCATGTGATTTTCCTTTCTTTCTGAATTTGTAGATTCCGGTTTATTTCAGTTGCACATGGCAATCACCTCCTTCAGGGTGTAGAAAAGCCCCTTGATCCTTTTTGAATCAAGGGGCTGTAATGCGTTATTCATTTGTCTTGTCCGCAAGCGCTGCGCACGCCAACCGCAGGGCGATTCGGAATCCCGAGGCAAAGGCTTCGCGTTCGGATACAGAGTTCATTTCAAGCGTGGTGTCGCAGTATTTTTCGAGCTTTTCTTTCTGTTCCT
>CAVGEP010000139.1:0-4869 GCA_963628105.1 Alistipes communis | reverse complement strand
ATTAAATACCTAACGGCCTCCTGCCATGTGCGGGAGGTCTTTTTTTATGCCTTTTTTTAGAAAAAATCATTTTCCCAATTCCCTCCCAAATCCTCCCCAACTCCCTCCCAAGTGCGCATATTTAAGTCTCTGCGCCCTGTGAATAAAATGAAATTAGCCTTGAAAACAGGGCAATTTCAAAGGAAAGCGAGGTGAGTGAAATGGCGAGAAACAGCAAGCAGACTTCAAAGGCGGTTGCTTCTAAAGCAAGCAGAATTTTGAAGGATGGTCGCTACGGTAAAGACTCAAAGTCCGTTGCCGGAAGTGCCTTGGCTCAGACCAAGCCAGGGAAGAAGAAGTAAGGTCACTCTTTGATGGGCGGTGACAGATTAACCAATCAACCCGCCCATCCCCTTCGGGGAAAATTCCCAAATCAAATCTCTTAGTCCGAATAGCGCTATAAGGGCGGAGGGATGCATAAGAGTTCGGAACGCAGCGATGACGGCTGTGTTTGGAACGAAGATGCTCCCACCGTAGCTTTCGTGCGCCTTTTTTCGGCTATCGGAGCCTGTGGTCATCTTCAACCGCAGGCTCTTTTTGTGTCCCTCCGTACCGCCCGGACGGAAAGGACACAATGCAATGAAGAGCAACGAAACAAAGAAACGCAAAAGCGGGTTCAATCCCAACCGTGCCTGCTATCTGACGGCAGATGGTAAATTTTACTGCTACGAGTATTGGGACGATTATGCGAAGCGCATAGTTACGCAGAAACTGGAGGTCGGTAAAGACCTGTCTGTGGAAATGACCATCATGCTCGATGAGTCCGACCACGACACGGATTTGCAGGACCGCTACGAGAGCGAACTGCGCGATCCCCTGTTTGACGCCAATGTGAACAGCTACAAGGCCGATCCCGACAACGAGGATGCAGTCGATCCATGGGACATGATCGCCGGCAAGAGCGGCAGCCCGGAAGACGCCATGTTCGCCGAGCCGGAACAGGAAAATCCCCGGGCGATGGAAGTCCGCCGTGTCATTGACGAGGAATGTACCGAAGCACAGCAGGAGTTTTTCTACCGGCATTTTGGGGAATGTGCCCAGCTTAAAGAAATGCGTCAGGCTGAAGCCGAGCGGACGGGAAAGCTGCCGTCTGCACAGGCGTTCACCAATCGGAAAAACAAGCTCATTGATAAGGCTGCCAAAGCACTCGGCGTGGAACGGGTAAAGCGTCACGCCTATCCGAAAAAGGACTGAGTCGTGAACGGCGGCACATATGGCGGTCGGAGTCCTCCCCGGCCGCACCTCTTCGGAGGGTTGAATTTCCCGGTAGTGAGTGAGGAAGGAAATACATCCATCCTCCGCAGCAATGCAGATCAGGAACAGGAGGACGAACCTATGAGATTAAAACACAAAGTAAAAATCAACATCGCTGACAGAAACGGACATAAGCAGGAAGTCCTGCAGAGCGAACACAGGAGCATTCCGAAAAGGCTGCTCACCTTGCTTTTCGGAGAATTCTGCGAGGTTCTCGTGCTGACACCGGGTGAATCCGTGCATGGCATCGAGATCAAGGAAATGCGGGGTGACGGCAATGAATGAGAACATCGAACTGATGATGCCGATCAAGGCTACTCCGTATGACCATCAGAAAAAGGCGTTTGCCTTTGCCTGCGATAAATTCGGCGTGTTCGACAATCGTCTGAAAAGCCGCGGCACGGCTCTTCTAATGGAAATGGGAACGGGCAAAACGATAGTCAGTATCGCCGTTGCCGGATGTATGTACCAATACGGAAAGGTCAACCGTGTGCTTGTGGTCGCGCCGCTTTCCATACTCGGCGTATGGGAGGAGGAATTTGAGAAGTTCGCCGATTTCCCGTATTCCATGACCATCCTCAAGGGTACGGCGGCGAAGAAGAAGGAGCAGCTAACGAAGCTGCCGGACGGCGGTCTGCAGGTCGTAGTCGTAAATTACGAATCGGCGTGGCGGCTCGAAAAGGAACTGCTGGCGTACAACGCCGATCTGGTAATTGCGGATGAAGCCCACAAGCTGAAAGAGAATCGCAGCAAGCAAAGCGGCGGGATGCATCATATCGGAGATAAGGCGAAATACAAGCTGCTGCTCACGGGTACGGTCATAACGAACCGAGAACTGGACGTGTTCTCGCAGTACCGTTTCCTTAATCCGCAGATATTCGGCACATCGTTTTACTCCTTCCGTAATCAGTATTTTGACATGGGCGGTTACGGCAACCACACACCGATCTTCCGTAAATGGATGACGGACGATTTTTTGAAAAGGCTCCACTCCGTGGCGTACCGAGTAACGAAAGCGGAGTGTCTTGACCTTCCGGCAATTACCGAGGAAGTCCGAACCGTGGACTTGGAGAAGGACGCCATAAAACTGTACGACAGCATTGAGGACGAGAGCTACGCCGAACTGGAAGAGTCGGAAGTTACCACGGCGAACATCCTCACAAGGATTTTGCGCCTGTCGCAGATTACGGGCGGACACCTTACCGATGACGATGGCGTGGTCAACACCGTGAGCCGCGCAAAGCTGGACGCTCTTTCCGACATCATTGATTCCGCTATGGCTGAAGATAAGAAGCTCGTTATCATGGCTCGTTTCGTACCGGAACTGGACGATATCCAGGAGCTTCTTGAAAAGAAAAAGATCGGTTACGCCGTTGTGCGCGGCAGTGTGAAAGACCGCGACAGCGAAATCCGCCGCTTCCAGTATGACGATAGATGCCGTGTATTTGTGGGGCAGATCGCTGCGGCGGGCTTGGGCATTACGCTCACAGCGGCAAGCACGATGGTTTTTTATTCCCTTGATTACAGTATGAGCAATTTCGAGCAGGCGAAGGCGCGCATCCACAGGGCGGGTCAGAAAGAGAACTGCCACTACATCTACCTTGTATGCAGGGGTACGGTCGACCGCAAGGTCTTATACGCTCTCCGGCAGAAGCTGAACCTCGCAAGGATGCTCGTTGACGATTACCGCAAGGGCAAAAATCCATTCAAGAACTGACCTTTCACACAGGGGGTTGAATTCCTCGGTAGTAAGTGAAAGGAGGTAGTCACCGATGGAGAATACAAAAATCTTTGAAATGGCTGACAGGCTCAAGACTCTGCAGGAACAGAAGAAGGACCTCGAAGCACAGGCCAAGGCTCTCGGCGCGGAGATCGCCGAATTGGACGAGCATCTCTCCGATGCCATGACAGAAGCCGAACTTGACCGATTCTCCCGTAACGGCAGCACGTTCTACTTGAAGAGCAGACTGTTCGCGTCCCCTGCGTCAGGCCGCAAAGACGAGATGATGCAGGCTCTTAAGGAAAACGGATACGGCAGCTTGGTCGTGGAGACAGTCAACGCAAACACTCTCGCGGCGTTCATCAAGGAACAGCGGGAAGCCACGGGCGAGGACATCCCGGCATGGCTTGGCGATACCGTCAGCACTTACGAAAAAGTGTCGGTCGGCATCCGCAAGTCGTAGGAACACCGATTCACTGCACCAACGCAAAAACCACAACTAATTTCATTTCATTAGGAGGACATTGACCATGTCAGATAAGAAGAACACCGAAATCGCAGTGAACGAGGGTTTCGCTGCACTCCAGAACAGAGACGTGCTGAACGAGGCTATGGCAGACGATTGCCAGGGGCTTGAGTTTTCCTTCGACCGCGTGAAGCTGCCTGCGGGTGGCGGCACGGCTTTCGAGATTCCTTCCGCAGAGAGCGATGAGTCCGAAATGGCGAAGGACATCACCGGAGTTATCGTCTACAACCATCCTGCCTACGCATACTACCGCGACAAGTACACGGGCGGTAACAATCCTCCCGACTGCGGCAGCTTTGACGGCGTGACAGGCATCGGGAATCCCGGCGGGAACTGCCAGAACTGCCCGTATAACAAGTTCGGCAGCGGCGAGGGTCAGAGCAAGCTGTGCAAGAACAAGCGTATGCTCTACATCCTGCGCGAGGGAGAACTGTTCCCTATCACGCTTTCCCTGCCGACCGGGTCGCTCAAGTCCTTCACGAACTATGTGAAGAGCCAGCTTTCCCGCGGGCGCAAGCTGAACCAGGTGGTCACGAAGATCACGCTGAAGAAGGCCACCAACGCATCCGGCATCGCATTCTCACAGGCGGTATTCTCGTTCGAGCGAATGCTGACCGCCGAGGAGAGGAATGCTGTGGCGGGCGTGTCGGAAACGGTCAAGGCATATGCCGCAAACCTTACTCCGGCATCTCTCATTGACGATGAGCCGCTGGTCGATCCCGAAACGGGCGAGATCATCGAACCTCTGAAGTAAAGCACACGAACAAGCCCGGAGGGGTCATATGCTCCTCCGGGTATTTCCCATAGGAGTGATTACGCATGAATACAGAATATAAATGTGTGACCACGGTGGACGGGATAAAGGACTACATCGGAGACAGCCGTATTGCCGCTTTCGACTTCGAAACTGCTCCCGATGATCCGTACCGCGAGGAGGACAAGGCCGCGCTCGATCCGGCGAAGGCTCATATTGTCGGCTGCTCCTTTTCCGTAAAGGAAGGTACGGGCGTGTATGTCCCCGTTGCCCACCGTATCGGCACCAACATAGACAGGGACGCTTTTTTCGTGTTTCTTACGGCGTTCCTCATGGATGAAACGGTTATAAAAATCGCCCACAACATCGCCTTTGAATCCTCAATGGCGTATGCGAGGGGCATCGTGATCCAGGCTCCCGTGTACGACACGATCTGTGCGTCACAGATGAGCCTTAAAAGCATATACGAGTTCCGCAAGCTGAACGAGAGCGGCCTGAAACGGCTGGCGGAGGAACTGTTCGGAGAACCTCTCCCTTCGTTTTCAAGCGTCACGGACGGAAAGCACTTTGATGAAC
>CAVGEP010000138.1:0-4961 GCA_963628105.1 Alistipes communis | reverse complement strand
GGTATGCATACCATGATTTCTGAGGGAACCGGCGGTATCTCCGGCGGACAGAAGCAGAGAGTTATGATAGCCCGTGCCATTGCGCCGAAGCCGAAGGTACTGATCTTCGACGAGGCAACCAGTGCGCTTGACAATATTACGCAGAAGAAGGTTTCTGACGCGCTGGCTGAGCTGAAATGCACGAGAATTGTCGTTGCCCACCGTCTTTCCACAATAAGACAGTGCGACCGCATCATCGTTCTTGACGGAGGAAAAATTATCGAAGACGGAACCTACGATGAGCTTATTGAGGCGAAGGGATTTTTCGCCGAGCTTGTTGAACGCCAGAGGGTTTCCACAGGAAATTAACCCTCGGTTAATCAAGGAAATCAAGGTTAATCAAGGAAATCAAGGCTAATCAAGGTTAATCAAGGTTGATCAATTTTCGTATAAAAAATGATGTAATAAACCGGAACAAAATCGAAAAAACATATAAAAATCGAAAAATCGGAGGTAACAAATATGACAATCGAAACCACTGCCAAAGACAAGCAACTGGAAGTCAAAGTATCGGGAAGACTGGATACGACAACGGCGCCTCAGCTGGAGCAGGCATTGCAGGAGGCCATCGGGGACAACGAGTTTTTGGCTCTCAATTTTGAAGAGCTTGAATATCTGTCATCCGCAGGACTTCGTGTGATCCTTGCAGCCCAGAAGACGATGGCAAAGCAGGGAAAGATGGTTGTTCAGCACGTGAACGAAACAATCATGGAAATCTTTGAAGTAACCGGATTTATAGACATATTGACTATCGAGTAGACAAGAGGAAAAAACTATGGGAGAAACCAATTTTATTCACAGCATTATAGAGAAAGACTTAGAAAGTCACAAATATGGGGACAAGGTATGCACCCGTTTTCCGCCGGAGCCTAACGGCTACCTGCACATCGGACACGCAAAGTCCATTTGCCTGAACTTTTCCACGGCGGCGAAGTACGGCGGCACCTGCAACCTCAGATATGACGACACGAATCCTGTGAAGGAGGATGTGGAGTACATCGACTCCATCGAAGAAGATGTGAAATGGCTTGGTTTCCAATGGAATAAACGGCTCTGGGCTTCCGACTACTTCGGCCAGATGTACGAGGCGGCGCTGACGCTGATAAAGAAGGGCAAGGCTTATGTCTGCGACCTGACCCCTGAGGAAATCAAAGAGTACAGGGGCACCCTCACTGAGCCTGGCAAGGAAAGCCCTTACAGAAACAGAAGCGTGGAGGAAAACCTTGCACTGTTTGAGGAAATGAAAGCGGGAAAGTACGCGGACGGCGAGAAGGTTCTCCGGGCGAAGATCGATATGGCATCCCCGAATATCAATATGAGAGATCCGATTATCTATCGTATCGCCCATGCTACCCATCACAACACCGGGGATAAGTGGTGCATCTATCCGATGTACGATTTTGCACACCCGATTGAGGATGCCATCGAGGGAATCACCCACTCCATCTGCACCCTGGAATTTGAGGATCACAGACCGCTTTATGACTGGGTTCTTGCGGAGGTGGGGAAGTGGAGCACACCGCCCCAGCAGATTGAATTTGCAAGGCTGAACCTGACCAATACGGTAATGTCCAAGAGATATCTCAAGAGGCTCGTTGATGACGGCGTTGTTGAGGGCTGGGACGATCCGAGAATGCCGACCATCGCAGGGATCCGCCGCAGGGGCTACACCCCGGAGGCGATTCGCAAGTTCTGCGAAGAAATCGGCGTTTCCAAGGCAAACAGCACCGTGGACATTTCGCTGCTGGAGCATTGCGTTCGGGACGACCTCAAGGAAAAGGTCGAAACCAGAAATGTTGTATTTAACCCGATCAAGGTGGTAATCACCAACTATCCGGAGGGCCAGAGCGAGCTTTGCGAAGTGGAAAACAATCCGGCAGTACCCGAGATGGGTGTTCGGGATATTCCATTCTCGCGTGAAATCTGGGTGGACGGCGAGGACTTTATGGAAGTTCCGGCGAAGAAGTATTTCAGACTTTTCCCGGGGAACGAAGTAAGGCTCAAAGGCGCCTATTTCATAACCTGCCAGGAAGTCATCAAAAACGAAGACGGCTCCATCAAGGAGCTTCACTGCACCTACGATCCGCAGACCAAGTCCGGAAGCGGCTTCGAGGGTCGCAAGGTGAAAGGCACCATTCATTTCGTGGACGCGGCCACCGCGGTTCCTATCAAGATTCGCCGGTTCGACTATCTCATGAGCGAGGGCGAGGACGGCAAGATGGTTGCAAATGAGGACACCATGCACGAAATCCTATGCTACGCCGAGCCGAAGATTCTTGAAGCGCAGCCAGAGGAAAGGTTCCAGTTCTTTAGGCACGGCTATTTCGTGGCGGATGCGAAGCTGTACCGGGAGGAGAATCCGGTGTTTAATGAGATTGTAGGGCTGAAGAGCAGCTGGAAGTAGCGAAAGCGAAAAGTATTTCACCCACTCACGCACTCGTCGGCGGTGGCTGAATTCACTCACTCATAAGCTTTGGACTGAATTGCAAACTCGTGCGGCGACACTATATAGTGCCGCACTCAAACAGTGCAATTCAGTAGCCAAAGCTTTTTATTCGTTTCGCGAGCAGCCAAAGCGCCTCCTCGCGAAGTTCGGGGTGAAATATCTCGCTTTCGCCGCGGATACCCCAGTTTGGAAAGGTAGCTTTCTCAGCGCCTCCGGCGCCTCGAAAGCAGGCGGCGGCATTGGCTTAATGAATAATTTTTTGCAGTCGCAGGACAAGAGGCGCCGCGGCTGCTATTTTTATGGCATCGAGGGGGATGAACGGGAAGACGCAGGAAACGAGGCCCACCCAGAGGGAGGTTTTCATCAGGAATACATACCAAACCGTCCCGAAGGCGTAGCAGGCCAGCACCCCGAGCGCCATGAAGAAAATCAGCCTTGCGATTCTTGGCTTTGCGGGACTTGCAGAGCTTGTGGAGCTTGCAGAGCTTGCAGAGCTTGCAGAGCTTGCGGAACCTGCGGGACTTGCAGAGCTTGCGGAACTTGCGCAAACATCGGAGGGCGCGCCTACGGGAGCTTGCGAGGCCCTGCCTTTGGGACGGCTCGCCCCGAGGCCGCAAATCGCCGCGCACAGCAGATAACCTACGATGTATCCGCCGGTGGGGCCTACAATAACCCCAAGACCCGCGCCAAGGCCCGCGAATACCGGAAGCCCTGCGGCGCCCAGCAGAATGTAGACGCATAGACTTATGCAGCCGTACTTCGGCCCGAGACAGCCACCGGCAATCAGCACCCCAAGAATTGCAAGATTGATAGGAACCTGGGTAAATGGCAGCGGGACCGTGATCCATGAGCATACGGCGACCACCGCGGCAAAAACTCCGCACAGGATCAGATTATTTATATCGATGTTGTGCTTTCCGGTATCGGAAACATTCTTAGCAGCTTCTTTCATTTGTTTCAAAACCTTTCTTGCGCCTCCGGCGCCAGCTTGTTTTCGCTTTTGCTTTGTGTCAAGCCTTTCGTATGCTTATCTCGCCCGAGGTCAGTGTCTGCATCTGACGCGACATACGTCCCTCCAAGAATTCCACTACCAGTCCGCCGTTTTCGTCAATGTCAATGGCGCGGGCACGGATGCCATCCTTGAGCCGCTCGCCGCTGCGACCGATCTGGCGAGCGATTGCCGGATTAAAAATCAAGATATGTTCACCGATGATAAAAGAGCGACGCTTGTAATCTCGGAGGATCGCCCCCTGGTCGAAATTTTCGATCATGTCGAAAAAATAATTGCAAAATGTCGCAATCAGGTCATTCCGTGTGAAGCTTAGGGCGGGATCGCGTAGATAGGTTGCGGTTTCCCGAAGCTCATCCGGCAGGTCGCAGTCGAAGCAGTTTACACCTACGCCGACGATGATCTTTTGGATATTGCCGCTTTCGAAATTACTCTCAGCCTCCGTGAGTATTCCCACCAGCTTCTTGCCATCCAGGTAGACATCGTTGACCCATTTGATCTTCGGCCTAAGCCCGGTCACATCCTCTATGGCGCGGCAAATCGCAACCGCAGAGAGGGTCGTGACAAATAGTGACTTGTCAAGGGCGAAGTCCGGCGCAAATGCGATGCTCATATAAATGCCCTTATCAGCAGGAGAAAAAAAGCTCCTGCCCAGTCTGCCGCGCCCTGCCGTCTGCTCAGAGGCTACCACAAGCTGGGGCCTGTCCGCAGCATCAAGGCTCTTGGCATAATTATTCGTGGAATCTATCTTTTCGAAAATGTGTATGTCGCAAGGATAGCTAATCTTGCTCATAAGAACATCACGGCTAAGTATGTCGCGGCCTCCTGACAGCTTGTAGCCGACCCCTGTGCGGCTTTCTATATCAAAGCCCTGCCCCCTTAGCGAATTTACCGCCTTCCATATTGCATTCCTGGAAATATCAAGGCGCGAGGCGATCTCCTGCCCCGAGACAAACCTACCGGCATTTTCGCCAAGGAGCGCCAGCAATTCGGATCTTGTTGACATATTCATACATCCTTTCCTTTGAATTTTGGTGAAAGTGAGAATAGTATATAACGAGCGGAGCAATATGTCAACCAAAACTTGTGCGAGGTTGACAAACGAAGCGGCTTTGCGAATAAAAGAGTTTGAATAGTGCCTAACACGCAGAACTGTTGAAATTCCAACGGTTCTATTTTGACTGAGGCCAAATTGACGACAAAAAGTGATAGTTTACCCGGGAATAGCAAATCATTATGGCAACAAAATGATGAAAAAATGCGGATATTTGATAATGCCGCTGAAGCGAAGTCGAATTTTATATATTTAACTCGACTTAGGGAAAAAACTATGCTAAAATTTGTACAGATAAAAGTAGCTAAATTGTCCATGCTGTTAGAAAGGATTTGCAATCATGGTGGATTATGCGTTGGGTATGAGAGCCATCATTCGAGATGAAGAATGGGTGGTCAAAAAGATAGAGACAA
>CAVGEP010000137.1:0-4968 GCA_963628105.1 Alistipes communis | reverse complement strand
GCTGCTTTTATTCCCGCCCCGGTATTCGCAAGTGCTCCGCCGACAAGATTGCCCGCGGCTGCAGATGCAGCCGAATCGAGCGCGGACATTCCTGTTCCGTATAAGAAGTCAAAGGCATCCCAGTCGCCAAGCTTCCAGTCATGCTCATCCATAACCGCACCGCGTGCCGTATCGCTCAGCTGACTTGCTATTCCGGCATCTCTGTTATAGTCTACCGGCGCATAACTGCCGGTAAGCTTTCTTCCGACCTGCTGGGCGGCAGCGTCAAGATATCCCGCTCCGCTGCTTGTTAAATTCACCGGCACACTCAGTGCGCTGGCAATCACCTGATGGTCTGCACTGAAGTCACGAACCGCATCTTGTACCTGCTCATTCTTGCGGCGGTTATATTCATACGCATAATAGTTCTCCAGCTCATCGGGATTTATTCCCTTTGCACGGATCTTATCCTCTATTTCCTTGAGTCTCTGATTATATTCATAGACATTCTTGTTGTTTCCGCTCGTGCCGACCGACTCTTCAAGTTTTATTCTGTCCTTGAGTTCGGGAATAGATTGTATTTCTTTGAGCGTCGCTTCATCGAACTGACTGAGTTTTTCGGCAATATCCCTGTTGTATATCTCCGACTCCAATGCAGTGGACTCACTCTTCAGATTATTGAGCTTGTTTTTTGCCGCCTTGGCTTCTTCAGTGTACTTTTCATAATCCGCTGTATTCCCTTGCATCGTGCTAAGGAACGCCCAAACCCGATTTTTGAATGATTCACTGCGGTTCTTCTTTTTCTCATTCTTGATATCCTCAAGACGCCCTTTCATATCGTCCTCGGTCATGGTGTCCATAACGCCGGAATTACGCGTATCGGAGTAATAGTCGGACTCCTTCTGCAGATTCTGCGAAGTCTGCTGCAGAGCATTCTTGTATTCCTCGTACCGTGCCATGAATGTGTTGTAGCGTTCTTCCCCCAGCTGCTCGCGCTGCGAGTCGAGATAGGATTTTATTCTGTCCGCCTTTTCAAGATCATTGTTTACCGCGCTCATTGTATTTTTGCTGTCGCGTTTCCAATTCGCATATGAACTGTTTTGCAGCCTGCTGTTCGCGCTTCTGGTGGTACGACCGGTTGATTCAAACCAGTCATGCATTTCCTTGTCGCTCGAGTCCCACTTATATTTGTCATTTGCTCTTTTGATTCTTTCATCTATTGACTCCGGAGCCTCGTATTTCGAATTCACACGCTTTATTCTGTCGTCAATCGTTTCCATTTTTCCCTCCGCTTATGAAAGTCCGTAGTGCTGACTGAGTATATAAATATCTTCGTCAGTCAGATTCTTGTTCTGGCTCATCTTCGTTTTTATGTAATTCTCGTAGCTTCCGTATTGGTTTTTCAGGGCCGGTCTTACGCCAAACTCATATCGAGTCGGCTGTGCGCCTATAAACTCACTGGCTGCCTTTGATTTTGTAGCGGTCTGTTTCCCGCTGCTCCCGGTCGAAGAACCGCTCGACCCGCTCCCGCCTGACGAAGACGATGAAGAGGTTGAATAGCTCTGTGCCTTGAGTGAGTCCATATATTTGTCATGCTCAAACTGTTTAAGCTTGAGAGCGTAGTCCCTCGAATCCTGCTGCTTTCCGTAGTCAAACTGTTTCTGCCAGTTACTCTGACTGAGAGCATCCTGCTGTTTACCGTAGTCAAACTGCTGTTGCCAGTTACTCTGTGCGAGAGCATCCTGCTGTTTGCCGTAGTCAAACTGCTGTTGCCAGTTGCTCTGTGCAAGGGCATCCTGCTCCTTGCCGTAATCGAACTGCTGCTGCCAGTTGCTCTGTGCAAGAGCATCCTGCTCCTTCTGATAATCAAACTGATTCTGCCAGTTGCGCTGGCTTATGGCGTCCTGCATATACTGGCGGTTCTGCTCGCTCTGCCAGTTTGACTGCTGCTGCGCGGCGTCTGCGCGTCCTGTATAATATTCAAGCTCATACTGCCACTGGGCAAGCTGATTGAGGTACTTGTTGTAATCACTCTCCGAGAGATACTGGGACTGGCTCTGCAGGTAATTGAGAGTGTTATAATAGTCGCTCAGCGTGTCCTGATATTTTTTATAATCCGCGTCGTCGAGATTTTGCAGCACCTGCATATGCTGCAATTTGTCGCTTTTATCGTCGCGGTATTTGTTGTATGCCCGGTCATACAGCTCCGGAATAACATTGTTCAGCTCATTAAGATTTGCCTGGTATGCCTGGTTTCCCGCGGTCGAAGCATAAGAACTGCCGTACCCTCCGGTGAGCGCCGCTGCGTTCCCCATAGTGTCCTGCATCGCCATCTTGCCCTGCTGAATGTACTGATCCTTATACTGCTGATAGAGCGGATCGGCATTGAAATCATACTGAAAATCTTTGGTATTTTCGTAGTCCTTCAGAAGCCCCTGTATCTGATCCGCATAATTGCTCTGATAGTCCCCGGGCTTTGAGTTGTAATGGTTCTTCAGATCCTCTTGCGCCTGCTTAACCTCGTCGGATTCCTCGTAGTCCTTCGGCTTGTTGAGCAGCGTTTTTATCGTGCCTATACCGTATCCGACCTGCTTCGCGGCGTTTATTCCCTGCTTTGCCATTCCACCGGCGAGCGCCGCCGCATTTCCGCCCTGCGCCACAGCGTATGACAGTTTGTCCTT
The DNA here is from genome assembly GCA_963628105.1 of Alistipes communis. Classification (GTDB taxonomy): domain Bacteria; phylum Bacillota; class Clostridia; order Peptostreptococcales; family Anaerovoracaceae; genus CAG-238. The sequence continues at coordinate 2,308 of CAVGEP010000137.1, read as the reverse complement.
TGATATGCCCTGCTGCTTTTTCTGCTTTTCAAGGTCTTTTGTCGTGTATGCCATTTGCTTTTGCCTCCTCAGATCAGATAATTTATGTTCAGCGTATATGAAGTCAGATTGTATTTATAGGCTTTCGCTTCAAGATTGAAGCACCAGTCAAGCACCACACTCCCGCCCGGGAATACCGACCATCGGACAAGGTTGGTATCGTTCGCCGCACAGATTGTAAATATCCTGCTCTGCGGACGCAGATCCTCCGGCAGCGTGCATATGGTTTTCCCGCCCGCCGTTATCCCCTGCACATCTCCAACGATGTTGACCGAGTTTCCGAGTCTGCGGCCTTTGGGTGTCAGTCCATTCGCGCCCGGAGTTATTTCGTCCGCAAGCTCCAACTCCTGCCAGCCTGTGTCTTTCAGCGGAAAAGTTTGTTCTCCTGCCTGCAGTCCCTTTCTGAGAAGCAGCAGCATGTTGACGTCCATCGTATTGGCGAGTTCCGCAACCTTGCCGAAAGCTATTCCTTTGCCGCCGCGCAGGAAGTCCATCAGCACGAAGCTCGTAGAAAGCTCATAAACATATTCTGCGGAAGCAAGGCTATCGGTAACTTTGAATTTTATCTTATACGAGACATTCTCGCTGAGACCGTCAAAGAGGATTGTCTGCACATCATTGCTCATCGTCGTCTCATCAGACCATACATCCATCGTATCTGTTTTGTAGCTTGCTTTGCAAACCGCTGTATTCTTGCCTGACAACGCCGAGAAGCTGTAGTTCACCTTTCCCGCCGCATATGTTCCCTTGTCGTTTTCCGTGCCGTCCTGCGTGCATCTGAAGCATGTTACCTCATTTATCATCGGGCTGTCGTACTTTTCAACCGATATGCTCGCCGTCTGGCTAACCGTCCTGCCTCTGCTGTCTGTCGCCGTGACCGTAAAGTTCAGATTGCCTGACAGATAGCAAGTGTAGGTATAAACTCCGCCGGTCTGATTTGACAGAACTGCACCGTTCACGGCAAACCGATAGTTCTTTATCGTTGAGCTGTACGCCCCCTGCGCAGCAGCAGTAATCTTGCATTTCGAATAGTCCTGCACATATATTCCCCATTCGGTCGGAACGCTGCCGTCTATGCGCTCTATCGTCAGCTCCGGCATTGTGGGTTTCACATTGTCCGGAACCGAAAAAGTGACGGTCTTCGTGTTCGTCTCAACGAGCGTCGTCGGGATCACTCCGAACTTCTTGTATGTTTCAATCTTCAGCGTACCTGTTCTGCTGCTTCCGTTCGTTATGGCATTAGCCCATTCGAGTGGGAACTCATATGCCGTCATAACTGCATTGTTTGTTGAAAAATACCCGCTCTCGTAGCTGTAATCGCCGCAGGCGAAATACATCTTATGGGTGTATGACTTTCCGTCATTCGCATCCTCGACTTCAACAAGAATATTACCGAGACCATTTATTTTACTGACGCCTACGGTGATATTCTTCGGATATGTTTTGATAGTTGTTATTGCCATTGTTTATTCCCTCCATATAAAGCTAAGATTGCCATTACTCCTGGGCGTGAACTCCCAGTTGCCTATCCTCAGTCGGTTAAGAACCTCGACATCCGTAACATAAAGGCAACGGTTGGAGATATAGGCTATCTCCGTGCCGTTCTGCGTGAAGCTTAATTTTTCATTTGTCAGCATGGACTTGAACGGACTGTCCGCCTTGCCGAGTTCCATTCCCTCCGCCGTGAAGCGGAAATATGTTCTTATAAGCTCCTGGAACTCTTCAAGCCTGCCGTCAACCTCTGTTGTATAGAGATAATTCTGGTCGAAATTCAGCTGAATTTCTCTCGAAGTCTGTGTAACATAGGACTCGAGCGTTGCATTGAGCTCTGCGATTGACGCCTTCGCGCTAAGCTCTTCGCGCACCGTTGTCATTATGTTGTCATTGTTCTGCTCTATCTCGGTGTGAAATGTTTGATTTATCTCTTCCGCCTGCGCGATAATTTTATCGTTGAGCTCGTTATAATCAATCTTTCTGCCCGCTTCGAGTTGATTCACGGCGTCGCTCGCTATCTCGGCCATTGCCCGCGTCTGCTCCACCGTTTTTAGGTATGTCGGCGAAAAATTGTCTCCGTCAAGATTGTTAAGGATATACCGCAGCTGTTCGTTGAGTTGATAGAGATAGCTCTGAGTTTTCTGATCTCCGCCAAGATTCGTCGGCAGATTCAGATTTAGCGTCGGCATCAGATTTCACTCCCCTGTTCAGTTACCTTTGCAATGCTGTACAAAATAAACTTGCCATTGCCCCGCATTCGGATTCTCATGTGGTC
>CAVGEP010000136.1:0-4980 GCA_963628105.1 Alistipes communis | reverse complement strand
ATAAAATGAATCCACGGAAGCTGGAGAAAACAACCGTATATATAAATGAAAAAATAGCGGGTAGACAAGGCGTGTCTGTCCGCTATTGAAATGTTTATGCGCCTTTCGGCTCGTGATTTACGATGACGATGCCGATACTTACGAGAATAAGGGCGGCGGCGTTTGGCAGGGTAAGCACATTCTCGTGCAGGAATATGGAGGAAAACAGGGTTCCGAACACCGGAATGGTGAATCCGAATACGGCAACCTTGCCCACCGGATTGTACTTTAGCAGGTTCGCCCAAAGATAGAAGGAAACCGTGGTGGTCAAGGCAAGATAAAGCAGCAAAAGCCCTGTTTTCAGGTCAAATCCGCCGATATGTCCTCCGGCAAGCTGTCCGATAAAAATCAGCAGCACCCCGCCGAACATTAGCTGATAGGACGAGATCGTTCCCGGCTTTTCACGATCCGAAAACATTTTCAGCGTTGCCGAGCTGATGCCGTAAGCGATGGAGCACAGCAGCACCATTCCCTCGCCCATGAAGCTAAAATCCCCCAGCAAGTTTCCGTCCTTAAGGTTTACGATGATGATTCCCGCAAACCCGATCAAACAGCCCAGCAGCTTTTTTCCGTTAAGTTTATCGCCGCGTATCATAAAGTGAGCCGCCAGAATGGCGAAAAACACATTTGAACCGTTGATGACGGAGCCCTTTGCACCTGTGGTGTAGGAAAGTCCGATGTAAAAGCAGATGTACTGAATCGTAGTTTGGAGCAACCCTTGCAGGCAAATCGCAGGCAGGGAGCTCCCTTTTATTGTAGCGGGTTCTTTGTCGATGATGCTGGTCATGCACCAGGACAAAACCCCTGCCAGCGTAAAACGATAGCCGGCATAAAGTATTTTGCTTCCCGCAGTGGTAATGTTCATGATGGCAAATCCTGTTTTGATTGCGGGAAAGGCACTGCCCCAAAGGGCGCAGGTCAGAAGCGCAAAGAAAATCAGCCCCGCGGGTTTTGTAAATATATTTTCTGTTTTCATTTTTGTATAACCCTATTTATTCAGTGTAGTTTATCTTAGCAGGCGGACTTGCTAGGCAGACCGAAATAGGAAGCGACCTCGGCTACGATGGTATCGATATTGTTATCCGTATTGATTCCCATGGCGGTGAGTTTGGCAGAAACATCAATAGGAACATCGCTTCCGTCCATGGCTTCGTTGAGCCTGCCGCCCATGAGAACATGGACATCCCCTAAATTGTTGGCTTTCAGAGCCGCAAGAAGATCTCTGCCGAAGCTGTAAGCCATGCCGTTATAGGTACTCATGCAGAGAACCTTGCTGCCGGTTTCAATCAAATTGTCGATAATCTCGCTGATTGCCACGGAAGTGCCCAGGTCAAAGACCTGAGCCCCTGCTTTGCGGAGATAGTTGCGGATAACTTCCTTGCCGAACTCGTGAACATCGGTGGAACCTACTACAACGGTGATACCGGCAAGGGGACCGGCTCCTGCACCGAAATTCTGCTTTGCAACCGCGTCGTCTTCGATTTTTGTGATGGTTTGGACGATGCTGGTGGGTCTTACCGGAACTCTGCCCCGCATGGCGTTTGTGTCGTGCCTGCCGGAGCCGAAAGCCGTTTCCAGCTGTTCGGGGCCGATAGCTTTCAGCACGGACATGATTTCGCCGGCGTGAGTCAGGTCAACGCCTAAATCTTCCAGACCGTTCATCACCCGTTCAAAGAATACGCTTGCCCCTGTCACCAGAACCTCCGCATCGGAATTTACCTTGTCCCAGTCGATGTAGCGGGCGTAATAAGGAGCCTTTTCGATGACCGTGTCCATAGTGAGCTGCGCCTCGATGATTTCCTCTGGAGCAGGAATGCGAATCGCCTCGGTGAAAGGAACCGGAGCAACTGCATATCCGCTTGGATACATGAGCTGGCAAGCCACATCCGGCAGGGCATAAGCGCAGAGAACGCCGTAATTTCTGGCTATAATCGGGCCGTAGTCGATGGTGTTGCCGTTGACAAAGGTTCCCGGAGTGCCGTTTTTGTTGATCATGCTGAGGGCACGGTTAAACACGATTCGGAGGAAAGAGTCGCTGAAAAGATTGCCGTAGCAATGGGCAAGATTTCCTCCCAAAAGGTCCTCCACCACATATTTTTCGATCATTGCCCAGCCCAAAAGGTTAGCCACATCGTGGAAGAGAGCTCCGTAACCGTCGTCTAAATTGCAGTGCATACATACGCCGGCATCTTTAAATTCGCTCATGATTGTCATGGCTTTGATGTAATCTTCTGTACGGTAGTCCTCCATTTCAAGCCCCGGATATTCGTAGGTGAAATATTGCGCAAGGTTGCCGATGGAGGTAACTCCCGCATTCAGGGCATTGGTAACGTTCTCCACGCCGTTTAGGGAGCCGATCATGTGATCCCCAAGGTGAGGATGAGCGGGAACCACCTGTCCCAGTTTTTTCCACTCATCGGGAGTGTTAAGAATCAGGCTCCCGCTTGCCTGAAAACGATTTCTGTACTCTTCGGGTACGCCCATGATCCAGTCGCAGCAGATACCGAAACGATCGATGGATGAACCGACCTCTTTCAGCCCGTTATAGACCTTGCGCATACCCTCGGCGGTGGCTTCCCAGGAGTTCCAGCCGATGACGGAATGTTTCATGATCCTCCCGGCCTTCATCATTTTCTGTTTATATTCGATCTCGGATTTGACACCGTGTTCCTTCATAAAAAGGGTTTCACCGATGGTGATGTTCTTTGCGATTTTCTTCGCACCTGCGCGAATCGACTGCATATCCGGAAGCTCTTTTTCGTTAAATCTGCGATTAACCTGTATATTCATACTATTTCCTTTCATTTTGCACGAGCAGTGCTTTATAGGAAGACCCCATGCGACGGCACAGGGCTTTTCGCCGGCAACGCCTTAGATAGCGTTTGCCTTCGCTACGGCGTCCTTTACGGACTGCATGACCGCAGACTGGAAACCATTGTCAATCAGGGATTTGTAGCCCTCGATGGTTACGCCTCCCGGTGAACACATGGCGTTTACCATATCCTTCGGGGCGGCGCCTGTTTCGTCCAGAACCATTGCAACTCCAAGCATATTCTTGATTACGATATTGCGGGCATCCTTGCGGCTGAATCCGGAGTAAACTCCTGCGTCGATAAGCGCGTCCGCCATCTGGTAGAGCCACATCGGGCCGGAGCAGCTGTAGGCTGTAAATTCGTTGAACATATTTTCCGAAAGGTACATGGTCTGACCTAGGGAATTTAAGATGAGGGTCACGATTTCCCTTTCCTCGGCGGTGATGTTTTCATTAAGAGCCACCGCGCTGTGACCGTTTTTCGCCTTGTTTAGGGTGTTTGGCATTACCCGGACGATTTTTTTATCTTTACCCAGCATTTCTTCAAGTTCCGAAAGCTTTACGCCGGCTGCGATTGAGATGAAAAGGGCGTCTTTCTTCGCCGCAGCCTTCAGGGATTTTGCCACTACCGGAACGATTTTAGGCAAAACTGCGATAAAGGCAATATCCGCGTCTTTCATGGCCTCTGTTGCGTCAACCGCCGCTTCCACGCCGTAGGTTTCCTTGAGATAATCGCAGCGATCGGGATTGAGCTCGCTGACCGTGATACATGCGGGTTTTGCAACTTCCGAAGTGATTATGCTGCGAATTACGCCCTCGGCCATATTGCCTCCGCCGCAAAATACAATTTTCTTTTCCATTTTTATATGTCCTTTCGTAAAAAATATCGTGAAACTTATAATTATTGTTATTATATCGACAAAGCGGCTCGTTGTCAAGATGTCAGACAACAAAAATATTCCAACAAAAGGGCTTGACAAAAAATAAATTATGGGTTATCCTAACTACAGACATAGTTATTGTCGGACAACACACAATAAGAGATGAATTGCTGCGCGATGTATGCGAAAAAATGCAAAAAACCGGAATTGTATATCTTTATCAAGCAAAATATGATACAATCGTCGTGGCAAGGAAGGAGAAAGAAATGTCAACTATTACAATCGTGATGCTGATTGTTTACGCTGTTGTGTTCGGCGGCGGAAGCATTTGGTGCGTAAAAAAGTCATTGACAGGCAACAAGCAGCATGAGATTACAGATGGTCAGCCGGACGGATTCGGTTCCAGAATCGGCTACATCCTCTCAACCATCGGTATGGCTGTAGGCGTAGGAGCAATGTGGAGATTCCCGATGCTCTGCGCAAAGTGGGGCGGCGGTGCCTTCGTACTTGCCTTCGTAATTATCACCGTAGCCTTGGTAATCCCTGCGGGACTTGCGGAAACCGCTTACGGCAGATTAAAGGGCAAGGAGCATATGTCCGGAATGAGCGAAGAAGGCGGAGTTTTCGGAAAGATCCTCGGCGCTCTCTGTTCTCTCGACCAGTTATTCCTCTGGGCATATTATCCTGCCATTCAGGGGCTGGTTATCGTTTATATCTTCAAGACCGCAACCCAGGGCATCGGATATGCCGCTGATTCCGAAGCGGTTTGGGAAAGCATGAACGGCAATCGCATCATGCAGTATGCTTTGATCCTTGTATTGCTTATCTTCACCGGCTGGATCACCGCAAAGGGCATCAGCAACGGGATCGAAAAGATTTGCAAGGTTATGCTTCCGGCACTGGGAATTATCTTGGTCGTTTTGGTAATCGGCGTTTGCACCATTGACGGCATCGCAGAGGGTATTGAATATTACGTAAAACCGGATTGGGCAGTACTTGCGAACCCGTCCATGTGGGCAGAAGCCGCCGGTATGGCTCTCTTTGCAGTGGGTCTTGGGCCTGGCGTTCTCTACGGATATGGCAGATATACGAGCAAAGAGCAGGACATTGCCATGGACTTCGTTTCGGTTAATGTCCTTCAGCTTACGATTTGCCTGATGAGCGGATTCGTTATCATTCCGGCAGTTAAGGTATTCGGCTTCGACCCGATGATGGGAAAGGGCATCATGTTCGTTGCACTTCCTAAGG
>CAVGEP010000135.1:0-4999 GCA_963628105.1 Alistipes communis | reverse complement strand
TGCCAGAGGTATGTTCCAGTTTTACGGTGCCAACCGCACAGGCCGATGGGCAGGCCGCATCATTCAGATGCAAAATCTGCCCCAGAACTACTTGGAGGATCTGGCAGAAGCCCGTGGGCTTGTTCGCTGCGGTGACTTTGAGGGAGTGGAAATGCTCTACGAAGATGTGCCGGATACTCTGTCACAGCTTATCCGCACTGCATTTGTCCCCCAGGGTGACCGAAAGCTAATCGTGGCGGACTTTTCTGCTATTGAAGCCCGTGTGATTGCGTGGCTTGCCGGAGAGGAGTGGCGGCAGAAGGTCTTTGCCGAAGGCAAGGACATCTACTGTGCTTCCGCTTCCCAGATGTTCGGTGTTCCTGTCGAAAAGCACGGCATCAACGGACATCTCCGGCAGAAAGGCAAAATCGCAGAATTGGCTCTCGGCTACGGCGGATCGGTCGGCGCTTTGAAAGCAATGGGCGCTCTCGATATGGGGCTTTCCGAGGAAGAACTGCCACCTCTGGTGGATGCGTGGCGGCAGACCAACCCCAACATCACGAAACTGTGGTGGGATGTTGACCGTGCGGCAATGGAGGCTGTGCGCTATAAGCACACCAATGAAACCCACGGCATTGAATTCTCCTGCAAGAGCGGGATGCTCTTTATCACCCTTCCGTCCGGCAGGCAGCTTTCCTATGTAAAGCCCAAGGTTGGCACTAACAAGTTTGGCGGCGATTGTATCACCTACGAAGGTGTCGGCGGCACAAAGAAATGGGGGCGGCTCGATAGCTACGGTCCCAAGTTCGTGGAAAATATCGTCCAGGCCACTGCCCGTGACATTCTTTGTTATGCCATGAACACACTCCGCTGCTGTTCCATTGTGATGCACATCCACGATGAAGTGGTCATCGAAGCCGATCGGCGAATGTCTATGCAGGCAGTCTGCGACCAGATGGGCAGAACCCCACCCTGGGCAAAAGGGCTGCAGCTTCGCGCCGATGGCTATGAAACAGATTTTTATAAAAAAGATTGATGTTTTTCTGTTCAAAATGGGGCTTCACCTCCAGTGGGTAGTAGAGATGGCGGTGAAGCCCGTCGTGAAAGGAGTCCTGTATGAGTGTAGATAAATTCAACAGCGAGGGTTATTACGACCCTACCGCATACGAAGCCATGTCCACTGTAGAAAAAGAGGAACGGGCGCTTCGTGCATTTCGGCCTATCGTGTATATCTGCTCTCCCTACGCCGGAGAGATTGAGAAGAACGTCAAGGCTGCGCAGGAATACAGCCACTTTGCGGTGGAAAAGGGCTACATCCCCATAGCACCGCATCTGCTGTTTCCGCAATTTCTGAATGACGCCGACCCCAAGGAACGGCAGCTTGGTTTGTTCTTCGGAAACGCCCTCATGAGCAAATGCTCCGAAGTCTGGGTGTTTGGCAGTCGCATCTCTGCCGGAATGGAAGCAGAGATCAACCGTGCTAAGTGGAAAAATTACCGCTTGCGCTATTTTACTGAGACCTGCGAGGAGGTACACCATGTTTGCAATAACTGAAGGAACCAGAAAAGTATACGGTAAGGAAATAACCACCTACACCAGAGAAATTTACAGTGCCAATGTCCTGGAAGTCGAAGCCGGCACCAACGGATTCCAGGGTGGTGACAGCGGTCACGGCAGTCGCACCTACATCCGCATTGAGGATATGGGTTCTACTGATATTCGCGTCAACCCTCTGGGGCGTGATGGCGATGAGGGTTTTGAACTTTTCCTCGGCGGCGACTGTGAACTTGAAACCATGATCTGTGCGCTCAAGTTTATCACAAAAGCCCTGGAGGACAGCACCAAGGAGGTGCATGACTGATGTTCACCCTGTACAGTGCAGATTTCATCAATGCCCCAAGTAACTGCTCCTACCCCCATAAGTTCGAGGTGACCGACACCGCCAGTTTTGCGGATGCGGTCAGCCGCGACTATGTCTGCGCCGAGTACATGAACAATTACCGCAACGGCGATAACTTCCTTGGCTCGGACTGCCTGCCCGTGGACTGCGACAATGACCACTCCGAAAACCCTGCTGATTGGGTCACTCCGGCAGATGTCCAGGCGGCATTTCCCAGCATTACCTTTGCCGTTCACTACAGCCGCTTTCATATGCGCGAGAAAAACGGCAAACCCGCTCGTCCCAAGTTCCATGTGCTGTTTCCCATTGATTACATGACGGACGCTGCGGCATACAGTGAAATGAAGAAACTGGTCAATACTATTTTCCCTTACTTTGATACCAAGGCTCTGGATGCGGCTCGTTTCTTCTTCGGAACGGCGAACCCAGAGGTCGAACTGTACCCTGGTGAGATGACCTTAAGCGAATATCTGTCCGCAGAGGATTTTGATGCGGATATGCCAGGCGGTTCCCACGGCGGCACACAGGTCATTCCCGAAGGCAACCGCAATGCCACAATGTCCCGCTTTGCGGGTCGCGTCATCAAAAAGTACGGTGACAATGACACCGCTTTCCAGTGCTTTATGGAAGAAGCAGAAAAATGCATTCCTCCTCTGGAGCAGCAGGAACTGATGACCATCTGGCACTCTGCTCAGAAGTTCTATGCCAGGGTTCAGCAGCAGGACGGATATGTTCCTCCCGAACTGTACAACGATGATACATCCTATAAACCGGACGATTTCTCCGATGTCGGACAGGCCGAGGTGCTGGCAAAACACTTCTCCGGGGAATTACGCTATTCTCCGGCAACCCACTACATCCGTTACAACGGTCGTTACTGGCAGGAAACCGAACCCGGCGCACAGGCGGTAGCACACGAACTGACCCGCCGCCAACTGAAAGAAGCGTCTGCGGATATGTTATCTGCCCTTACTGCTCTCAAGGCTTGCGGCGCGCAGGATATTCTGGACAACAACAGCAAAGCCAAAGCCGAGGGCATGATGAGTGAGGAGCAGACGGAAGCCTATAAAGCATTCCTCGCAGCAAAAGCATATCAGTCCTATGTCATTCAGCGCCGCGCATCCAAGAACATCACCGCCACACTGAAAGAGTCCCGTCCGATGCTTGAAATCACTCCGCAGGACTTGGATGCTAACCCTTACTTGCTCTGTACCCCGGATGCCACCTATGACCTCCGCCTTGGCATGGCAGGCGCAAGGGAGCATTCCCCAGAGGATTTTATCACCAAGACTACCACGGTTTCTCCCAGTGACCGTGGGAAACAGATCTGGCTTGATTGCTTGGACACCATTTTCTGCGGCAACCGGGAACTCATCGACTATGTACAGATGATCTGTGGCCTTGCTGCTGTTGGCAAGGTCGAGGTCGAAGCCCTCATTATCGCATACGGCTGCGGTCGTAACGGTAAATCCACCTTCTGGAACTCCGTGTCTCGTGTCCTGGGGCTGTACAGTGGTAACATCTCTGCCGACACGCTGACCTTCGGATGCCGCCGCAATGTGAAGCCGGAAATGGCAGAGGTCAAGGGCAAGCGTCTGCTCATTGCAGCGGAAATGCAGGAAGGCGCACGGCTGAACGATTCCACCGTGAAGCAGCTCTGCTCCGTGGACGATATCTTTGCGGAAAAGAAGTACAAAGACCCCTTCAGCTTTTCGCCCAGCCACAGTCTGGTGCTGTACACAAACCATCTGCCGAAGGTCAGTGCATCCGATGACGGAACCTGGCGCCGCCTGATCGTCATCCCGTTCAACGCCAAGATTGAGGGAAAGAGTGATATCAAAAATTACGGCGACTACTTGTATCAGAATGCCGGAGAGAGCATTCTTGCCTGGGTCATTGAAGGCGCAAAAAAGGTCATTGACCTGGATTACAAATTTCCGATTCCGGCTACCGTGCAGAAAGCCATTGACGATTACCGCGCCCAAAACGACTGGTTCGGCAATTTCCTCGATGAGAGGTGCGAGGTCGGCAACGGCTACAGAGAGAGTTCCAATGCCCTGTACCAGGCATACCGCAACTATTGCGTGGATACCAACGAGTATGTCCGCAGCACCGCCGACTTCTATACTGCCCTTGAGGGTGCGGGTTTTGACCGTATCAAGGTTAAAAACAAGCGTTTTATCAAGGGCGTGCGGCTGAAACCGGACGATGCGGGCAGTGAGGATTTCCTTAACTGACAGACCATTGGGTTAACCTCGATTAAGGTCAAATACAAAAAGTCTCTTAGGGGGATTTTTCATAAAACCCATAAGAAAAAGTCTTGTAAATGACCTTCAACGAGGTTAACCCAGGTCATAAATCTCAACAGGAGAAAGCATTATGAGAGAAAAAACAATCGAGCGAAAATTAACGCTGATGGTAAAAAAGCGAGGCGGTATCTGTCCGAAGTTCGTGTCTCCTGGATGTGATGGGATGCCCGACCGAATCGTTCTTCTGCCAGGTTGCCATTTTGCCTTTGTGGAAGTAAAGGCTCCCGGCGAAAAGCCCCGCCCGCTTCAGCTTTCGCGGCACAAATTACTGCGCAGACTTGGTTTCCCGGTATATGTCCTGGATACCGAGGAACAGATCGGAGGTATCCTTGATGAAATACAGTCCACATGATTACCAGACCTATGCCGTAGATTACATCGAAACGCATCCCATCGCCACCGTATTTTTGGACATGGGTCTCGGCAAAACAAGTATCACCCTTACCGCCATCAATGACCTGCTGTTCGACAGCTTCGAGGTTCACCGCGTGTTAGTGATTGCACCGCTGCGAGTGGCGCGGGACACATGGACAGCGGAAGTTGATAAGTGGGACCACCTGCAGAACCTCATCTACTCCGTAGCTGTCGGCACCGAAGCTGAACGCCGTGCTGCATTTATGAGACCCGCTGACATTTACATCATCAACCGAGAAAATGTTCAATGGCTTGTCGAAGAAAGCGGCATCCCGTTCACCTTTGATATGATCGTGATTGACGAGCTATCCTCTTTCAAGAACCACAACACCAAGCGGTTCAAGGCGATGCTGAAGGTCAGACCCAAGGTAAACCGCATCGTAGGGCTGACCGGCAC
>CAVGEP010000134.1:1924-5035 GCA_963628105.1 Alistipes communis | reverse complement strand
AGAACGCCATAGGACTTGCGATTGCGACCGAGGAATACGGCAGCAAGTTCTTCGCAAACGGTGCTGCTCCGAGCGGCGTGTTGGAGCATCCCGGCACAATCAAAGATCCGTCCCGCGTAAGGGAAAGCTGGCAGCAGACTTTCGGCGGTTCGGCGAACAGCAACAAGATAGCGGTACTGGAAGAAGGCATGAAATACACGCCGATTTCCATATCGCCGGAGCAGGCACAGTTCCTCGAAACGCGCAAGTTCCAGATAAACGAGATAGCGAGGATTTTTCGTGTGCCTCCGCACATGGTAGGCGATCTGGAAAAGAGCAGCTTCTCCAACATTGAACAGCAGAGCCTTGAGTTCGTAAAGTACACGCTCGATCCCTGGGTCATTCGCTGGGAGCAATCGATACAAAGGACACTCCTTGCTCCCGAAGAGAAAAAGACCTATTTCGTGAAATTCAATGTGGAAGGACTGCTCCGGGGCGATTACGCCAGCCGCATGAGCGGATACGCCACGGCAAGGCAGAACGGATGGATGAGCGCAAACGATATACGGGAACTGGAGAACCTCGACCGCATCCCCGCAGAGGACGGCGGCGATCTCTACCTCATTAACGGCAATATGCTCCCGCTGTCACAGGCGGGCGCTTTTGCAGATACAGACAACAACGGAAAGGAGGACGAATCCGATGAAGAACAGGAAGTTCTGGAATTGGAAAAATCAGACGGACGAAGAACCGTCCGCAGAGCGGGTTCTTGAACTGTACGGCACGATAGCCGAGGAAAGCTGGTTTGACGATGATATCACTCCGGCTGAGTTCCGCGAGGAGCTTTTCGCGGGCAGCGGTCCCATCACCATCTGGCTCAACTCGCCCGGCGGGGACTGCATCGCGGCCAGTCAGATTTACACCATGCTGATGGACTATAAAGGCGATGTGACCGTCAAGGTGGACGGGATTGCGGCGTCTGCGGCATCGGTGGTCGCTATGGCGGGTACGAAGGTGCTGATGGCTCCTACCGCGCTGATGATGATCCATAACCCGGCAACGATGGCGTTCGGCGATCATGCGGACATGGAAAAGGCAATCGATATGCTCTCCGAGGTCAAGGAAAGCATCATCAACGCCTACGAGATCAAGACAGGGCTTACGCATACGCAGCTCTCGCACATGATGGACGATACTACCTGGATGAACGCCAGGAAAGCCATCGAACTTGGATTTGCGGACGGCATCTTAACGGATGAAAAGTGCAATTCCGCAGCGGCCGAGGGTTACGAATTCGCCGCATCAGCGGTGGAACGCTCCCTCATCAATAAGATTTCCGGCAAGACGAGGATCAAGCCGGAGAAGAAACCCGAAGGACGCCCGGTCGATGAACTGAGGGCGTCTCTTTACAAAAAACTGCTTTAAGCAAGGAGGATTTTTACCATGACTATTACAGAGATGAGAAACAAGAGAGCCAAGCTGTGGAACACGATGGAAGGATTCCTCGATACCCACAGAAACGACATGGGCGTCCTTTCCGCAGAGGATGACGCCACCTACTCCAAGATGGAGCATGACCTGGACAGCCTCACCAACGAGATCAAGCGCATGGAGCGCAGGGACGCCATCGAAGCGGAACTGAACAAGCCCGTGAACAGACCGATCACCGAGACTCCCGAAAGGGCTGCGTCCATCAAACCTGACAAGGTCGGCAGAGCATCCGATGCCTACAAGGAGGACTTTGACCGCCATCTTCGCGGTAAAATTCTCGTTCACAATGTGCTGTCCGAGGGTACGGACGCTGACGGCGGCTACCTCGTGCCGGAGGATTTCGAACGCGACATCGTGACCGCTCTTGAGGAAGAGAACGTGATCCGTTCCCTTGCTAAGGTCATTACCACACAGCATGAGCGCAAGATTCCAGTTGCCACGGGACACTCTACCGCACAGTGGACTGCGGAGAACGCTGCATACTCCGAGAGCAATCCGACCTTCGGTCAGAAGCAGATCGATGCTTTCAAGCTGACTGACCTTTGCCGTGTGAGCGTGGAGCTTCTGCAGGATTCTGCATTCGACATCGAGGACTACCTCATGAAGGAATTTGCCAGAGCCTTCGGCATTGCCGAGGAGGAGGCGTTCTGCGTGGGTACCGGCACCAACCAGCCTACGGGTATCTTTACCGCAAGCGGCGGCACGGTCGGCGTTACGGCAGCGGCGAACAACGCCATCACTGCGGACGAACTTATCAGCCTTGTGTATGCGCTGAAGTCCCCGTACCGCAGGAACGCAAAGTTCCTCATGAATGATGCGACCATCTCCGCCATCCGCAAGCTGAAGGATCAGAACGGCGCATACCTGTGGCAGCCTTCGCTTCAGGCGGGTCAGCCCGACAGACTGCTCGGCTACGACCTCTACACCTCGCCTTATGTTCCGACTATGGCGGCGGGTGCGCTTACCGTGGCGTTCGGCGATTTCAAGAACTACTGGATCGGTGACCGCGCAGGGCGTACCGTGCAGAGACTCAACGAACTTTACGCTACCAACGGTCAGATCGGCTATGTGGCTACAGAGCGTGTGGACGGCAAGGTCATCCTGCCGGAGGGCATCCAGCTTCTGAAGATGAAGACGGCTTAAGGGAAAGGAGGCGGCGGTGATGGATACTCTGCTTGAGAAAGTAAAAGCAAATCTGATTCTTACGCATTCGGCGGATGATGAACTGCTGGAAGGCTACATTACTGCCGCCGTTTCCTATGCGGAAAGCTATCAGCACATTGCGGAGGGTTACTACTCGGAGAATGTCATGCCTGCGACCACGGAACAGGCGGTCATTATGCTGGCAAGCCACTTCTATGAATCAAGGGACGGCTCCACGGGCGGTTTCTTCGCTGACAACACGAATGCGGCGCAGCAAGTATGGAACACGGTCAACCTCCTCCTTCGGCTCGATCGTGAATGGCTCGTATGAGCCATTGGGGTCCCCGGCAAGTCGCAAGACTTGTTGGGGAGAGGACGAGCAACGGAATGAAGGAGCTTTTCGTGCTTGCGCGGAAACGACTGATATGGAGTTTGTGAGGACGAGGAAGGTGTGACTATGAGCTTCGGAAAGATGAATACCTTTATCTCTATCGTGGA
>CAVGEP010000134.1:0-1914 GCA_963628105.1 Alistipes communis | reverse complement strand
GCTCTACGGGCGGCTTTTTCGCTGACAACACGAATGCGGCGCAGCAGGTATGGAACACGGTCAACCTCCTCCTTCGGCTCGATCGGGATTGGAAGGTGTGACCATGAGTTTTGGAAAAATGAACACCTTCATCACCATCGTAGAAAAACGGTTCACGCAGGACGATGAGGGCTTTAAAACGGAAACGGATGTGACCGTTGCGGAGGTGCGCGCTTACCGGGAAGGTCGGCACGGCAGCGAGAAATGGGCAAATATGGCCACCTACTCGACCGCCACCGACCTTTTCCGTTTCCGCGTGATACCCGGCGTTACGGTCACCACGGAAATGAAGATACTCTGCGGCGGGCATACCTTTGAGATTACTTCCGTGGAGGATGTAAAAGGCAGAGGTATGTACCTTGAGGTGCTGGGGACGGAGGTGAAAAAGAGTGGCTAAAGCGACATGGAAAATGCCGGAGGAGTTTCTTATGAAGATTTCCAGGCTTGCGGACAAGACGGATGAGATTCTGCCGAAAGTGCTGGAAGCGGGTGCGGAGGTCGTGGAAAACAGGGTGCGTTCCAACCTATCATCCGTTATCGGGACAGGTACGAAGGAGCCGTCACGTTCCACGGGTCAGCTTTTATCCGCTCTCGGAACATCACCTGCCCTGCAGGACAGAAACGGCGATTTCAATGTGAAGGTCGGCTTTGCCGAACCGAGGTCTGACGGCAACAGCAATGCCAAGATAGCGACCGTTCTCGAATACGGCAAAAGCGGACAGCCTGCAAAGCCGTTTTTGAAGCCCGCGAAATCGGCATCGAAGAAAGCCTGCATTGAAGCGATGAAGGCAAAACTGGAATCGGAGGTGAACGGCATATGAGCCTGTTATCTGAAATCAAGGCTGCGGTCACGGACTGCGGTCTTTCCGTGGAGACAGGCGTGTTTTCCGATGAGCCGCCGGATGAATATGTCGTGGTGACTCCGCTGGCAGACACCTATGAACTTCATGCGGACAATGCTCCCGGATACGAGACGCAGGAGGCGCGGCTCTCCCTGTTCTCCAAGGGGAATTATATGCAGCGCAAGAAGCAGCTTTGCAGTGCGCTCCTTGCCGCTGATTTTACGGTCACGGACAGGCGGTACATCGGACACGAGGACGATACCGGCTTCCACCACTACGCCATTGACGTGGCGAAACTTTATGAAACGGAGGATTGAACAATATGGCTACAATCGGTCTTGATAAACTTTACTACTCCAAGATCACGGAGGATACAAACGGCAACGAAACCTATGCGACTCCCGTGTCCCTTGCCAAAGCAATGACTGCGGAACTTTCCGTGGAACTTGCGGAGGCTACGCTCTATGCGGATGACGGTGCGGCAGAGGTCGTGAAAGAGTTCCAGAGCGGGACGCTCTCCCTCGGCGTGGACAATATCGGTCTTGCTGTGGCGGCAGACCTTACCGGGGCTGTCGTTGATGAGAACGGAGTGCTTGTTTCCGCATCCGAGGACGGCGGTGATCCCGTGGCTATCGGTTTCCGTGCGAAAAAGGCGAACGGCAAGTACCGCTATTTCTGGCTCTACCGCGTAATCTTCGGCATTCCCGCCACGAACCTTACCACCAAGGGAGAAAGCATCGAGTTCTCCACGCCTACCATTGAGGGTACGGTTTACCGCAGGAACAAGGTAGACGCTCTCGGCAAGCATCCGTGGAAAGCGGAAGTGTCCGAGGATGATACAGGCGTAACCGCAGAGACGATCACCGGCTGGTACACGAGCGTTTATGAGCCTTCCTATGAAGGTCAGGGTTAAGGAGGTAACGCATCATGGATGAAAGAAGCGCAATCGTAAAAATCGGCGGTCAGGAGTACGAAATGCTCCTCACCACCAAAGCGACAAAGGAAATCGCGGGACGCTACGGCGGCTTGGAAA
>CAVGEP010000133.1:0-5047 GCA_963628105.1 Alistipes communis | reverse complement strand
GGATTGCCGCGCCCAAAACATTTGCTTGCCACTCGTTCCAATCCTCGCGGGTTTTCAGCTCTCGCGGCGTATAAGCAGTCCGTGCGGAATATCTCATTTCGCAGGATGCCTTTACCTCTTCCGATTCCAGTTGGAAGAGAATCTGATGGGCGCACTCGTGGGCAAGGGTAAATCTGCGCTTGGCGCAGAGCCGCTGCACGTTGCCGGATAGAATGAAGCTCTCGTCCAAGATGACCTGATTACGCTTCAAAGCCAGTGTGCGCGTAATACCAAGTTCCGTGATCTTGTACTCAGTGTCGGCATAGGCAGTGACACCGCAGATGCTTCCATCCGGCGAGAGACGGGCGAATGATACGCGAAGACCGAGATAATTCTTTGCAAACTGATCAATAGGCGTTGGCAAAGCTGATCGGTCGGGCTTGTCAGCCTCATCACCGAAAAAGAACCGGTTGAAGTCCTTCGTTGTTGAGGCTGCAATTTCTTCAAGTTGGCGCTGGGATAAAATCATGAGCAGTTGTCCTCCTTTGCTTCGACGAACCACTTGTCTCCTTCGTGGAAAAGAAACGATTCCTTTCCGCGAATCTGAACTGTGTAACGGATGCCTCCGCCACCAACCTTCTTGGATGTGGCGCGGCATTTGTAAAGAATCTGGTCGATTTGAAAGATTACACCGTTGTCCCACCAGATAAGGCGAGGGAGGATTGCCCCCTCCTTGTCCACATCCAGCGTAACCGGGACGTATGCTTTTCTGTACTGTGTAGCCATTTCCGTTTTTCTCACTCCTGTTCCCTCATACCGGTGTATGCCGGTACGGATGATCTTCGGCAGCATAAATGCCTGTCCATTTGAACTGCTCAAAAGATGTAACTTTTTCGTGTACAACTACTCATGCCCCTTGACAGGATGAGCAATTCAGGATATACTATGAGTAGTTGGATTGCTCAGCCATTATTATACGCACTTCAAGTGCCCTTGTCAATAGACTTGCGCAATTTGATGTCGCAAACTTTTTGTGAACAGGAGTGATTACCAAAATGACGTTTGGAGAGAAATTCAAGGCTGAACGGGAGAAGCGGAAGCTGACCCAGCAGGAAGTAGCCGATGCACTGGGGATCAACAGACGTATGATTACCCGGTACGAGAACGGCATTTCCTTTCCTCGCACCAAGGACGCTTACAGAAAAATCGCGGAATACTTCAAGGTGGATGTGAACTATCTGCTGACCGAGGACGAAGAGTTTGTGGTTCAGGCATCCGAGCAGTACGGCTCCCGTGGCATGAAACAGGCGAAGAACCTGATTGAAGGGATGTCCGGCTTGTTTGCGGGCGGTACGCTGTCCGAGCAGGACAAGGATGCGGTGATGAAGGCGTTGCAGGATATATATTGGGAATCCAAAGCCCGGAATGTTGAGAAATACACGCCGAAGAAATACAAGAAGACCGAGACGGACGCAGAGGAATAACCGTCTGCGTCTCGGTTTCCTGACGGATTTACTTTGACTGTCTTCAACATGAAAGGGGTGAAGGTCCCGTGATAATTCGCTCCGAGGAAATATACAAAAAGGCGAACAGCATTGTCAAAAGCTGCGGAACAAGAGATACCTTGAAGATTGCCCGTGAGTTGGGCATTCATCTCCATTTCCTTGACAATCTGAACGATCTGCTCGGAATGTACACCTACCGCCATAAAGAGCGGCACATTCTTCTGAACTCCAACATGGAGTATTTGATCATGCAAATGGTCTGCGGTCACGAGATCGGGCATGATACCTTTCACCGCGATCTTGCCAAAGGAAACGAACCGCTTCCGGAGTTCGTGCTGTTCGATATGCGCACAAAACACGAATATGAGGCAAATGCGTTTGCCTCACACCTGATCATTGACGATGATGAGCTGATTGACCTGATGCAGCAGGGCTACGATGTTGTTCAGCTCTCGGCTGCAATGGGGACAAACATCAACCTGATGCTGATCAAGCTCAACGAGCTGAACCGCATGGGCTGGCAGCTCAACTTACCGTATGTACCGCACTCTGACTTCCTGAAAAATGTCAGACCGGAGGGATGAATGCCATGAAGAAAACCTATATTCTGAACACAAAGGACTATCTTCTTGAGCCGTATCACAGCGATTCCATTGCAGGAGATACGCTCCTTGCTACGCCCAAAAATGGCGATGGTGCAAAGCTGCTGATTAAGTATGAAGACCCAAGCATTGCCTGCAACGAGTTTATCTGTTCCCGCTTATCGGAGCTGCTGCGCATTCCCAATCCTACGGCGTACCTCATGCGGATTTCCAAGCAGGATTTGAGTTTCTTTCAGAAAAGTTCTTTTTCAGACACTATCTACGCCGTAGGCATTGAGTTCATTGAGGGGCTTCACGACTTTGATCCGAAAAAACTTGATGATACCAGATTGCAGCGACTTGAATATGCTGAACAGTATGCCTTGAGTGTCCTGTTCCGTCAGGCAGATATTTTGAAGCTGGCAATGACGCCGAGCGGCTGCGTGGTCGGGACAGATTTTACCTCCTGCTTTAACATGGACAAGTATGTACTTGCCGGATTTGATATATCACAGTCTAATCGGGAAACGCTCTTTGCCAATGCACTTACTATGTTCCGGGAACACAGCTTTTCCATGTGCGCGAAGGAGCAGGCAAAGAAACTGGCTTTCAGCCTTGGCATCCGAGATGTCCGAAATGTCTATCCTGCCTATCACGACGCCATGAAACGCTTCCTTGCTTTGTCGGACAAGCACCTCCGCCCTTTGATGGACGCACTGAATGAGTTTTATCCCACAGAGGTCTCCAACCACTACAAGGCTTGCTTTGAAATCCTGAGAGAACGGATTCCGGCGTATATCGAGGATGCTGAGGTCTACCGCCCACTGGACGATGTGAAGGCTGCGGTCTCGGAGGACTACTGGGAGCAGTATGAGACATTCATTGAAAGCGTCCGTTCGGAGTTTGGCAACCGTGGAGTTGGTGAGGCGCGAAAGCTGATCCGCGAAACGCTGGAACAGTACCGCCCGCCGCAGATACCTCTTACGGATTTGGAAGGAGTGCTTCTTGCCATGCAGAAAGCCTTCCTGACAGCAAAACGGGAAGCGCGGGAGAAGTTCACTCCGAAGAAGTATAAGATGCAGGACAAATCACTTGAATAAAGGGGATTTCTGAGGCTTCCAGCACATTTCTGTCTGTTAAGTAGATTATATAGGAACCGCCATGTCGAAACCTACACAATTCTGTAAAGGCGTTGGACAAACAGGCATGAACGCAGAATGAGCCTCGAAAGGACAATATGAGGATGAACGACAACAACTATAAAGAAACTCTTCTCTATGCCGCTTCCATCTTTAACGAACGCTTGGGAGCGGAGTTCAGCGAGGACAATCTTGTTCTGCGCTGCTTTCAGACGGAAAACCAGCAGGAAGTCTTTGAGCAGTTCTGCAAGCAGTATTTCCCTGACCGGCTGGAAGACCGCTATACAGAGGACGGCTATTTTGACTTTCACGCCTCCGCCTTCGTCGGCAAAGAAGACAGCGTGGACGGAATCCTGCTGCGGACAGACATAGCGCGTCATCCGGCAGAGTTGAAGCACATTCTTCTGCATGAGCTGGCGCATATCTTCTGCACCCGCAACGAGATTGACGGAGATAATTTCTATGAGCGATACTGCATGGACGATACCATCAGCCGCGAAGAAGACGGAACCATTAACGCCGGATATGCGGTCTGGCGGGAACTCGCTGCGGAGCTGATCGCATTTGAGCTGGATGACAACTGCGACGTAGTTCCGCTCCGACGCAAGAAAGACCTTCTCAGCTATTACGAAGGAGAACTCCTGACCGGCAACGGGAAAATGGGCGTCAGCATGATTCTCTGCGAGGCGATGACCAGTGCTGAGGGCGAGGCATCTATGACATGGGATGCTGCCAAAAGCAAGTTTATACGCTTCAAGCCCTTTGATGATCCACTGTACAGGGACTTGCTGGAACTGGTTTTCACACATATTAGAGAATGCTTTATCGAGATTGACCGCGACTTTATTTATGAAATTGGAGTTTTGTATCTGAGCATCGCCGCACAAGCGATGATTGCGTCCCTAAAGAACAGATTTCAGGAAGAATAGACAGACCGATAGAGAGAAAGGACGGGCAACGATATGAAATATAAGCTGTTTCGCTCCCCCGGTGATCTGGACAAGGCAGTCCGGAAGCACGAACTGGTTGCCGTGGAGACCGGCAAAAGCATTGATGATGTGGAAAACGCGCTTATCCGTGCCGTTCGGGATGATCTTGCGGAAATGCCGGAGTATGCGCACTGCGAGACTGCCGCCTATGCACCGGAGCCGGTCAAGTCGTTTCGCCGCGTGAGGCGTTACCGGTATGAGATGATGGGTATTGTCTACCCGAAGTACGCCGAAGAGAATATCCTGATTGACTACGGAATCATTGAGGAAGAAGAGACATGAGCAAGGAACAGTACATTGAGTTTCCGGAGGAATACACACGCCGGGAGTTGAACACCCTGTATCGGGAAATTCCGTTAAAAGACACGACATCGCGACTTCTGCGCAAATATTTCAATGCAATGGCGAACCTCTACGGTATCATCCCGCTGCACAAGGCGAAGGAGATTATTTTCTTCCTCAGCCCGAAGCTGGTAACGGAAGACGAATTTCTTGCCTTTGCGGAAATTGCCCGTCATGAATGCGAGGGCTACTATATTCTGGGCGGGGATGAGCTTTACACAGACGTCAAGCATACAAAGCCCCTTGACCGTGAGGTCATTGATGTCACCCTAATTGGGGAGTCCATTGACCTTTTCATGGAGACGAAGCGCAGCCAGCAGGACAAGCCTTACTATGTACCGGGCAAGAAGCATCTGCTGGAATACGATGATCCCTTCTACTGCGAGGACACGCCGGAAAAGCATAAACTGCGGGCATTCCTGAAAGAACGCTGCAACCTGAACGACGAGCGCGAAACCGCTGTTTTTGAAGAACTCCTGTATGGCGTCCGTTCGGTTGCTGTTCAAACAGGC
>CAVGEP010000132.1:0-5056 GCA_963628105.1 Alistipes communis | reverse complement strand
GTGGGATTATTCATGGCCGGGGCAAAACCGGATCTTGTTCTGATGCGGTTTTCTCTGATTCCCCGAGCAAGCTCCTCGCGGGCAATCAAAGCCGAGGGAAGCGGATCCGCAACGCATACCAAAAGGTCCATCTCATTTAGCATTTCCGGCTGCGGGGAGTCTATGATCAAATATCTTCCCGGGATTTGTTCGTATGGTATGCAGGTTATTTGCGCACGTTTTCTCGGATTTTTTCTGCAAAAGAGTTCGGCATGCGTGAGATTTTTTTCTCTGCGGAGACAGTCTTCATTCTCCGGATTGATCCGGCGCTTCTCCTCATATGGGCTTCTGAGCACCCAATTTATATTCTCAAAAATATTTCTCCCAGCTCCGGCGCTAAGGCCATCCTCCCAGCTTGCGAAATAGTCGTTGAATCGCTCCTTGTCAAAAACCCTCGACATCGCAAGGCTATGTATCGCAAGCCTCTCTGCGCGTCCTGCCTCTACGAAGCAAACGCCCTGGCTTTGCTGCGCAAGCTCATAAGCTATGCGAGAGGCGACAAAGGTTGCTCCTGCTCCGGGAGAGATTCCAAGTACGCCTATCTTGATCTTGGAGGCGTCCGAAAAAATGCCCTCTCTGAGCATTTCCCAATCTCTCTCGTTGCCTCGTCCGAGGCTTGCAATGTCCAGTCGCATAATTGTTCTTCCTTTCATATCATATCATAGTGTGCTTGGTATGTTTGGTATGTTTGTAGTTAGTTTTTTAGGAATAGCTGCTTTAGAATGGAACTTTGCGAGTATTTTTACATATTATATCATTATCCCTCTTTTTTGTAAATAGCTTTTGTATGAATTATGTAAAAAAATACATTTGGGTAAAGTGAAAATTCGTCGCAAGCTGTTGACAAGGTAAATTTGCCGTGTATAATAAAATTGCAATGCTCTCGGGGATATTTACATGAATTTCGAACAGAAAAACCATGTGATAGCCGGGCTTTGAAGAGTAGCATAGAGCGATATTATGGAGTTTTCTATGATGTATAATGGACTTTACGAGCAAATCATAAATAAGGGGTTGGACAAAGAGCTTTCCGAGACGGACAAGCTCTCTCAAACTGCGCCTATTGATCGTGCGGAAGCGTCCAAGGTGTTAGCAAAATACGTTGCCGAGATCGTTGAAAAGGGCCTCAACAGCGTGAGGGACAACGGTGGCGATTTGGGTTCTCAGGTGGAGCTTGTCAATCGCATTGTGTCCACCATCATGACCGAAACAAAAGAAGCTGACTTCGACACGCTCTCAGTCGCAGAGCGTGCGGAGCAGCTTCTTGCGCTTTTTGACAAGAAAAACAGCGTGTTGGCGCTGGATGAAAAGTCCGAGATTATTCGTCCTGAAACCTCCATTGCACAGAGCAGCCTGTTTACCGGCGCCATCCATGAACCGCAGATGTTCACCGAGCTCAAAAAAGAAATCGTTTCCTGCAATCGCATTGATATGCTGGTGTCGTTTATCAAGTGGAGCGGCCTGCGCCTGATTATGGATGAGCTGACCGCCTTCACGCAAAACGGCGGCGAATTGCGCATCATCACCACCTCTTACATGGGTGCAACGGATGTGAAAGCTATTGAGGAGCTGCGCAAGCTGCCCAACACACGCATCAAGGTCAGCTACGATACCAAGCGCACCCGCCTGCACGCAAAAACCTATGTATTCTACCGTGACACCGGCTTTACCACGGCCTATGTCGGCTCATCCAATCTCTCCAATGCCGCAATTTCCAGTGGCCTCGAATGGAACGTAAAGGTTACGAGAAAGGACCTGCCGGAGACCATCGACAAGATTGCAGCAACCTTTGAAAGCTACTGGAATTCCAACGAATTTGAGTATTACAGCGAGGACCAGAAGGAACGCCTTGCACGTGCGCTTAAGTCTGAAAAATATTTCGACACCAACAACGCCGAAATCTATACCATGGATATTCAGCCCTACTCCTATCAGCAGGAAATTTTGGACAAGCTGGATGCCGAGCGCAGCGTGCGCGGCTACACCCACAACCTTGTTGTTGCCGCCACCGGTACTGGTAAAACGGTGATCTCTGCGCTAGATTACAAGCACTTCCGCAAGCAGAACTCCAGAAAACCTTGCCGTTTGCTGTTTATTGCTCACCGTGAAGAAATCCTCAAGCAGAGCCTTTATACCTTCCGCGCGGTGCTAAAAGACGCCAATTTCGGCGAAATGTTTGTTGGCAGCTACAAGCCTGATGGTATTGACAACCTTTTCATGTCGATACAGACCTTCAATTCGCAGGATTTTACTTCGAGAACTACGCCGGATTTCTACGATTATATCATCGTGGATGAGTTCCACCATGCGGCATCGCCCACCTACCAAAAGCTGCTGTCTTACTATCAGCCGAAAATTTTGCTCGGTCTGACGGCTACTCCGGAGCGTATGGACGGCAAGAGTATTCTTCCGTATTTCAACAACCGCATTGCCGCGGAAATCCGCCTGCCAGAGGCCATTGACCGCAAGCTGCTCTGCCCATTCCAGTATTTTGGCGTGACAGACACGGTAGATTTGGACAACCTCAAATGGGCAAACGGCGGCTACGATAAGGGCGAGCTATCCCGCATTTACACTCTCAGCGGCATTATTGCAAATCGCCGTGCTGACCTTGTCGTTTCATCACTGCTCAAATATGTGACAGACATTGACGATGTGAAGGGGTTGGGCTTCTGCGTTAGCATCGAGCACGCGGAGTTTATGGCCGATTATTTCAATACGCATGGCATACCCTCCATGTTCCTGACCGGGAAATCCCCCGATGAAGAAAGAAAAGAAGCGAAAAACCGCCTCGTTTCCGGCGATATCCGCTTCATCTTTGTTGTCGATATTTATAACGAAGGTGTCGATATCCCCGAGGTCAACACCGTTCTTTTCCTGCGCCCCACGGAATCTCTGACCGTCTTTCTGCAGCAGCTCGGCCGTGGATTGCGCTTATCCGAGAATAAGGAATGCCTGACTGTTCTCGACTTCATCGGCCAGGCCAACCGTAAATATAACTTTGAAGATAAGTTTGCGGCGCTAATCTCCAACACGAACCGCAGCGTCACGAGCGAAATCAAGGACGGCTTCATTTCGCTGCCAAAGGGCTGCTACGTGCAGTTGGAGAAAAAGGCAGCAAAATACATACTTGACAATATTCGTGCCTCCTACGGAAGCAGCGCCGGTTTGGTAACACGTATTGTCTCCTTTGAGGAGGATACCGGGCTGAAGCTGACGCTTAAAAACTTCTTGGACTATTATCATATCGACCCGCGTCAGATTTATAAATTTGATACCTTCTCCCGTCTCTGTGCGCGTGCTGATGTGATTGATGATTTTGCGGAGCCGATGGAAGGAACTATGCAGAGGGCGTTTACTCGTCTCTGTACGATAGATTCCCGACGTCTGATTCAATTTTTGCTGCGTGTTCTCCCGCAAATAGGCAATACCGATTTTTCCGCACTTTCTGCAGAAAAAAAACGCATGATGCAGATATTCTATATCTCAGTTTGGCAGAAAGCGGCGGACGATTGGAACAGTGATGATGTGCTCGAAAATCTGTATGCCCTTTCCGATAGCCCTGTCATGCTCCATGAGCTGTTGGAGCTTTTACAGTATAATTATGACCGTATTGACTTTATCGACAAGCCTGTTGATGTTGGATTTGACTGCCCCCTGGATTTGCATTGTACTTATACTCGTGATCAGATTCTTGTGGCACTGGATTTCATGAAGCCGTCCACCGTTCGTGAGGGCGTGAAATGGCTGCCGGAGAAGAATATCGATGTGTTCTTTGTGACCTTGAATAAGGCGGACAAGGACTACTCGCCGACTACGATGTACAACGATTATTCAATAAACAGCGAGCTGTTCCATTGGCAGAGCCAGAGCACCACAGCAGCGAATTCTTCCACCGGGCAGCGCTATATTCATCATCGTGAAAAGGGCAGCCGCGTCCTGCTTTTCGTGCGAGAATTCAAATCCGATAAAATTACCGGCGGCGCCGCTGCTTATACTTACCTTGGCACAGCAAATTACGTAAAGCACGAAGGCAGCAGGCCGATGAATATCACATGGAAGCTGGATTATCCGATACCGGCTAAGTACTTAAAGAAGACAAACAAATTAGTTGTCGGATAAATGTTCTGAAATTAAATTTCACACATTCGCAAAAGGCATGCGGACATTATTTTCAAGCGCCGCTTGCAAGTACATAAGTGGTGCAAAGCGAAAATTACCTTTTGCCATATTCACGGTGCGGATTTCTCCGGCAAAGTCATAAATATCCTCAAAAAGGTACTTATGGATTGCCTTGAGGGCAGAGAATTTTCCTGCTTCCAATTGATCGAGGACTCTGTTTTCAAAAAGCTCAAGTGCTTTTTTCTTGCTGATGCGTTCTTCTTCACGGGCAAGGTCTGCGGAGCTTTCAAGTCCCAATTTATTTTCAAATGCCATAGCGCACCTCCAAAACAAATCACTGTTTCTGATTATGGATTTCTTTCAAGTCCTCAATAGCGAGGACGGGATCCATCGTGTGGAAAATCATATAGTTGCGTTTCATAGTAAGAGCAGGAGCTTGTTTATAAATCTTTGCACTGTCCTCACCGTTATAATAATGCCAATAACGGTAGATATAGCCTATCCAATACAGCATATCAGCGGAGAATATTTCTCCTTTGCTTGTAAGCATTTCGCCTGCACCGGCGGCAACTTCCTCAAGCAGATATTCTTCTCCTGCCCACTGCATACGGTTGTATTTTGAATCCAGCTCCTTTGCAACATCGGACATCATAAACGCCTTGATAAAAGCGATGCTGTCATATTTTTTCTTGGCAGATAATTCAAACAATCTTCCTTGAATATCGCAAAGTTTTAACTGAATTTCGTTCATTGTCTTCCTCCCCTCTTAGCCTCGTCAAGTATTTCATCAAAGAACACACCCTCACGGCGATAATTCTTGCAAATATCGTTGGCGAGGGAAATACCTTTTCCGCGGTTTTCTTCGGCTACTTCTTTTATAAACAGTCTTTCAAGG
>CAVGEP010000131.1:0-5065 GCA_963628105.1 Alistipes communis | reverse complement strand
GCTACGAGCTGCGAGAGGTTTTTGACGCCTATATGCGCTTCGGTGGAATGCCCGGCATCGCCGATGTTGGGCTGGAACAGGAAAAGGCGCTGTCGCTTCTCGACGGTATCTATTCCACAGTCGTGATTCGTGACATTCTGGAGAGAGAAAAACGCAGAGGTCAAAAACAAATCACAGACCCCACACTGCTTCGTAAGATCATCCTGTTCCTTGCGGATAATATCGGCTCAAGCGTGTCGATTGCTTCTATCGGCAACACTTTGGTAAACGAAGGTCTTCTGGAGGACGGCAGGCGCAAAGGCGCACCCAGCGCCCATACGGTGCAGGCATATGTAAATGCGCTTCTGGAGAGCTACTTCTTCTACGATATCAAACG
The DNA here is from genome assembly GCA_963628105.1 of Alistipes communis. Classification (GTDB taxonomy): domain Bacteria; phylum Bacillota; class Clostridia; order Peptostreptococcales; family Anaerovoracaceae; genus CAG-238. The sequence goes on along the minus strand of CAVGEP010000131.1, from coordinate 4,689 downwards.
CTTTGATATCAAGGGCAAAGCCTACCTCCGCACCCTCGGAAAATACTATATCGTTGACATCGGAATTCGCAACTATCTGCTGGGTTTCCGTAATCGGGACAGCGGTCATGCCATCGAGAATGTCGTTTACTTTGAACTGCTTCGCCGTGGCTATGATGTAGCGATTGGCAAAATCGGCAATGCGGAGGTTGACTTCATTGCAACGACCGCCGACGAGAAAAAGTATATTCAGGTAACGGAATCGATGATGAGTGAGGATGTGCGCAAGCGGGAGCTTGCACCGCTTCAAAGTATCCGCGATAACTACGAAAAAATCGTGCTGTCCCTTGAGCCGGGTCTTGATGCTTCCTACGACGGCATCAAATCCGAAAACCTCATCGACTGGCTGCTCAGCGAATAAACACTGAATTTACGGTGACCGTCCACGCCGATGGGCGGCGGACATCAATCACCCGTGATCATCGTTCGGGTGTGATTGGAGGAAACGGTTATGGGTAAATGTCAATTATACTTAAAAAATAGAATGACAATGTGCATTTCTTTTTGCCCTCTTGCAAGGACGGAAAAATATTGATATAATAGACGAAAAGAGCCGAAAGGCGCTGCTAAAGGGCCGCAAAAAGCGGCTTTTCAAAAGCAATTCGGTTAGCGTGCGCTAACCGCCATACGAGGGAGGCAAATCTACAATGAAATGGATTATTATACCCGCATTTTGGTTTCTGTACTGGGGCATCTGTTTCCTCTGTACCGGAACGGACAAGAAAAACCTTGCCGGTCTGCGCTCGTACCCAGATGCTGTGCAGTCTGTTGTGCGCGAAAGGCTTGCCGGCGCTCCGAAGGAGAAGTCCATACCCTCGATTTTGATAGGCAATCTTATTCTTTTCACCGTGGTATTTTCCGCGCTGGGGCTGGTCTTTAAGAGCGTCCTTAAGTTTGACAGCTATCTCGCTGCATTCTGGTATTTTCTCATTCTCGGCGAGGGGCTGGGGCTGTTCGATCTTTTTGTCATCGACCTGCTCTGGTGGCGCAACACAAAACGCATCCGCTTTTCCTTCCTGCCGAATAAGGAAATTTATCAAGACCCGAGCAAACACATCGGCTCCTTTGTGCGCGGCATTCCGCTGTTTGCAGCTATCGCCGCCCTGAGCGCCTGGGTCGTAATGCTTGTATGAAAGGTAAAGAAAACAATGCTTTGAGCAGTGCCTAAGGCAAGGCTACCTTTCGACGAAATATCAGTCGATTAAAGCCTGAAACTTTGCTTTTTAACAAAGTTTTGGACTTGCAAGTCCAAAACTCTTGACCGCAGATCCATCAGCTCGGGCAGAACCGCAGAGAAACCGCCGAGAAACGCTGCCGGATATCTTGCAACAATAGGGAACTTTTGTTATAATTTATTGTTAACCGGTCATATATTTCCATCGGAAAAGTACGATGATAGAAGCAGAATAACGGAGAACTCTTAAAAGACCCGAGATTTTATAAGCGGAGAGGAGAAAAAATGATTCACACCCTTATGCATTTTGATACACCGCTTGCTGTATTTTCCGCCGAAAGCGGGGCAGAGGCAAACATAAAACTAATTAAAATTTACGAGGAAAACAAAGAGCTATTCCCTCTTGATTTGGTTGAAATGTCCGAAAAAGGCATTGAATCGTGGGTCAAGCACCGCTCCATACCAAAAAATCGTGCCTATGTTGACACCTTATTATCTGCCATGGGACTAAGCATTAACAGACCCTTTGATATCATTCGCATTTCAAAAGGGCTGAGCCTTAATGACTGCTATTGGCTTAAGCCGGAAAACAGCAATGATACATTTGGAAAAGTGAATTTGTACGATAATCGCTTCAGCCGTATTTTGGGGCAAATAGCATTCACCGGCTATGGCAGCAGCAATATTTCCGGATTGATATCGAGCCCGGAACTTACAACAAACGGAATGCTGCCCAAGTGCTGGCGTAGGCATAGTGGCAAGATTGTCTTGTATAAAGGTGGAACAATGGGAGCCTCCAATACGGGAAACGAGCCCTATTCTGAGTTTTATGCATATCAAATTGCCAAGATTTTTGGCGTGAATGCAGTTCCATATAACCTCTCTAAATGGAAGAACACGCTCTGCTCCACATGCGAGCTTTTTACAAGCAAAGAACTTTCCTTTGTTCCTGTGGGCAGGATTGTCCGTTCAGGCGGGATGCGGGCGGTCAGAGAATATTACAAAGAATTGGGTGGTGCCTTTGAAAAAGCACTGAATGATATGCTTGTTTTTGATGCTTTGATTTTTAACACCGACAGACACTATGGAAATTTCGGATTCTTAGTGGATAGCAGCACCAACAAGATTGTTGCACCGGCACCGCTTTTCGACCATGGAAACAGTCTGTTTAACTATGCAGGTAGGGACGCGCTGGAGGATAGAAAAAGCATCTTGAAATATGCAAAGACGCAGCTGCCGTGTGTGTATGATGATTTTGTTTCTGAAGCTAAAAATGTCTTGACCCATGAGCATAGAAACGCAATCAGAAAACTGCTGAACTTCAAGTTGCCGAAGCATAGCAGGTACAACCTTGACAAAAGAAGACTGGAATTAGTTGAGTATGCAGTAAGCCAAAGAGCTGCAGAACTTCTGGAGGGAATGTAAATGAACAAGTGGGACATCTCCGACATGCGAAATTATACTTGAAATTATAATAATTTCGGGTATAATATAGCCATGGAAAGCGAGGAACTGACCGCATTGGCAGCAAGCAGACAAGATGTGCTCCTCTCCCGTTGAAAAGAATATTTGCCCCAAGACTTGTTTCTATCAAGGAAGCAGGTCTTTTTTTGCGCCCGAAATTCCCGAAACCCCTTTAGCTTTCCGAAGGATATAAACTAAAAAAGTCACACATAAAAGCCACAGAAAAGTCAAAAGGGCTCGGTAGACTTATCAAAAACTTACAAAGCCTTACAAAATTTGACGAATTTATGGACGAAAATTGACGAATTTACGCTCCAAATCTTGACAAAACCCATAGGGGGGGGGTATACTTATAAGGTTTACAAATTGCACTGGTCTGCACTGGTCAACAAAAAGTAGACACGCACTTCCGAACAGCAGACACAGAAGCGCAAGAAACGCAAGAAGAAAAATTTACTTTAAGGAGAAAAAATGAAAAGCAAAAGATCAAATAAGATACTGAGTATTATGCTTTCGCTGGCGCTGATGCTGACCATGTTCCCGATGATGACAGGCGCAGCCTATGCGGAGGATAGCTTAGGTGTGAGCGCATCAGGTGTCACAACGGAAGCTGGGCTTAGAAGTGCCATCAGTAACGTTTCGGCAAATGGTACCGTTCAGCTTGCCGGTAATATTGCTCTCACCAGTGCTCTTACGGTGAATACCGGAAAGACTTTTACCCTTACAGGTGCAGGTGGAAGTGATAATTATAGCCTTACCCGCGGCTCAGGCTGCCCAGGCACAATGTTAAACGTTACAAGCGGGAATGTGACCTTGAGCAACATTACCATAGACGGAGGAAGCAGCGGAACTGACTTTCTTGTTAAAGTTGGCGCGGAAAGCGCAAGCCCAACTCTGACGCTGGGCAGCGGCGCAAAGATTGTGAATGGAAAAGGCGGCGGCATTCTTGTCGGTTTTAATGGGAAAGCCAGTGGCTACGGCACATTGAACATACAGGACGGTTCAGAAATCAGCGGCATGACTGGATACGGAACAGTAAAGAACGGCAGTGCTAATACGAATGCCAGCGGCGTGCTTGTTATGGGTACAAATACGCATTTTAATATGACCGGAGGAACTATCAGAAATAATAGCGCGGAATCTTGGGGAACCCTTGTGTTCTATAATAATAAAGAAAATGCAACCGCAGAGATTTCAGGCGGCAGCATCACAGGCAACGAGAGTAGCCGGAGCGGAAGCGCAGGGGCGATCCTTGTCGATACGGACGGAAGACTGACCTTAAACGGCGGCAGCATTACGGAGAACGAGGCTACAACCGGCGAATACGGCGGCGTACGTCTTTTTGCAGATACTTCCGAACTTTATATAGGCGGCTATGGTAACAACGAAGGATCGGGAAATCCGCTTGTGATTACAGGAAATACCGCAAACGGTGTTGAGTCAAATATAAAACTGGACGGAAATAAAACTATAAACAGGGTTACCGATAAAACGCTTGCAACTGGAAGTAAAATAGGAGTTTCTCTGAATATTAATAAAATGCCTAACCAAACAGGGGCAAAGACAAAGGTAGTTACAAGCTCGGTGGAGAGCGAGTTAGCTTATTTCCATTCCGACCAGCCGACCAAAGCCGGCATGGTGAGGGGCACCGGGAATGATACGGCAATTTATCTTTCATACGATGCCCGTGAGATCGTGGTGAGCATCTCGCTGCCAAGCGACTTGAAGCTTGCTGCCGGTTCAGGCACTCTGACGCAGACGGTTGATAGAAGCCAAACAGATGGATTCAAAAGCATAGTCATCGAGCCGACTAATAGACAAGGGACAACCTTCACAGCGAGTACTTTGAAGACACTGAACGATGCGCTGAGCGGAAGCAACCTGACGGCTTCTATAAAAAACGGCAATTTGGTCATCGACCTTACAAGCGGCAAGAAGTCGAAAGATATAAATTCTGTTACGATTAGTGCAAGCAGCTTCCAGACGGCAAGCAATTACTACAACGTATATGG
>CAVGEP010000130.1:0-5084 GCA_963628105.1 Alistipes communis | reverse complement strand
AATCCGGCCTGGGTGGAGCAGGACCCCGCGGACTACTGGCAAGCCGTATCAAAGGCTTGCAGGCGCATAATTTCGGAGAACAGCATTGACCCCGCATCAATAAAAGCCGTGGTTTTTTCCACCCAAGCTCAGGGAATCATTCCGGTGGACGAGGCAGGCAATGTGCTGTATAACAACATCACATGGGTTGACGGTCGTGCGGAAAAGCAGGCGCAAAGCATCATGAAAAAGCTGGGCGGCAAGAAAATTTTCACCTTAGCGGCAGGCACTCCGATCATGGGTAAGGACTGCATCGCAAAGATCGTCTGGCTCAAAGAAGAACGCCCTGACATTTATAAGAAAACATATAAAATCTTAGATGTAAACGGATATCTTAAATTCAAGCTGACAGGCAAAATGGTAACGGAGCTTTCCGGGGCTTCCTCCTATGGACTTGACCTTAAGAAAAAGGATTGGCTGGGAGTAATGAGGTTCACCGGTATCGATATGGAAAAGCTGCCTCCTCTCGTATGCAGCACCGATATTGTGGGAGGCGTTACAAAGGAAGCAGCCGAGGATTCCGGGCTTCTCGAAGGCACTCCGGTGCTTGGGGGCTGTGACGACGTTCAGGCGGCGGCGGTAGGCTCCGGAATGTGCGGCGACGGGGACTTGCACATTTACCTGGGCACTTCCGCTTGGGTTGCCTGTGCCAGCCGCACCGCCGATAAATTTAAGCACGGCGCGGCGGCGATTCAGTCTGCGGACAGGGAAATGAACCTGATAGCAGGGATTACCGAATCCGCCGGAGCAAATATTCAGTGGATTTGCGACGAGTTTTTTGCCCGGGAAAAGGAAGAATACGGCGAGGAAATTTATGCCTATATGGACAAAGTCGTCCAGAACATTCCTCCGGGAAGCGACCACCTTATCTGCACCCCGTGGATGCTTGGGGAACGCTGCCCTGTTTCCTCCACCACTACCAGAGCCACCCTTTTCAACATGACCATGGTTCACACCCGAGAGCATCTCATGCGGGCGGTATACGAAGGAATCGGCTACAACCTCCGCTGGATTCTGGAAAACTACAAGAAGGACTACGGATTTTCCTGCGATAATTTCCGCATCATCGGCGGCGGCGCGCTGGATGACGGCTGGATGCAGATGATTGCAGACATTACCGGCAAACATTTTGCGGTAGTTCGCGACCCAAGAAACGCAGGGGCTGTGGGGGCCGCGGTGGTAGCACTCATCGGCCTCGGTGAGCTTCCGGGCTTCTCGGCAGCAAAGGATTTTGTAAAAATCGAGAAGCGATACAGTCCGAATCCGGAAAATGCAAAGGTTTACGACAAGCTGTTCTGCGACTATAAAAATGTGTTCCACTCCCTGGAAAAGGCTTATAAGCTGGCAAACGGCGAACGCTTTACGGAGGCTTAGAGGCAGCGGATTCTCAATTACTGATGATTAGATACGGAGACTTACCTATGGAAAATAATTTTAAAAAGATTGAAACTATTGGCGGTAGCGGCGGCGGTTTTGCCCTCACTTCCCAAACCCCATCCTGCATGGAGTGGTTGAAACGGGGCGAGGCGCTGATTCCCTCCCTGGACGATATGGCGCAGATTATCGGCTCGAAAGCTCCCGTCATCGACGGGCGCAAGAACCCCGAAAATGCCCTTTCCTCGCTCCTTAAGACTCTCGGAAATAATGCCGGTGGCTTCGTAATCACCGGTCAGGAGAAAAACGGAGATTTTACGGGCTATACGGTTACTGTGGGGCGCAGCCAAAGGGAAGCGGAGGTTGCCTTAAGCGTCCTTGAAAAGTCCGCAGAAGTCACCCTTCTTGCGGAGAAAATCGGCGCTCCCTGCCACATAAACGCTCTGGAGCGAAAGCTGATGCGAATGGTTTATCTTAAGAAATATTCCAAACCCAAGGCTTTCGTGGGGGCAAATCCCATAGAAGACGATGGAAGCCGGGAATTTGCCCTTAGGCAGCAGCTGGCGGACTACGGCAGAAAGCTGGTGTCCTGCGGGCTTGTTCAGGGCACATGGGGAAATCTCTCCGCCCGCCTGAACGATGAATCTATGCTGGTAACCCCCTCCGGCATCGACTATGAGGCTCTGTCAGCAGGGGATATGGTGAAGGTAAACATCAATACCCTGGAATATGAGGGGCAGCTAAAGCCCACTTCCGAAAAAGGGCTTCACGCTAAGGTTTATCAAGACCGCCCGGAAATCGGCGGGGTTATCCACACCCATTCCAAGTATTGCAGTGTCTATGCCGCCGCCCGCAAGGATCTTCCGGTGCCGGCAGGCGAAAGCGCGGGCGGCTTCTCAAACCCTGTGCGCCTTGCAAAATACGCCCTTCCCGGCACGAAAGCGCTCATAAAAAATACCGCAGCTGCCCTGGGAGCAAACTACGGCGGGATTATGTCAAACCACGGTATGATCGCCTGCGGAGATACCCTCCCCGCCGCCTTTGAAAACTGCGTGAAGTTAGAAGAACTGGCAAAGGCTAATTTATTAAAGTGAGAATATCCGCTGCCGCTCCGTTTAATTTGGGGCGGCAGTCCTACGCTTCTTTTAGCTCGCACCGAAAATGTATATTTGCCGTAAACAGCGCGTCATTTTCTTTGGTTCTATATTCCACTGTGTCAAGGCAAGGCACCTCTTTCGTAAATTCTTTGTATTTCCTAAAATTCACCGAAATTCACCTCGCCTTGTTATATTCGCAGTTATAAAATTCAAGATCCAAGTAGCTTTGGCACATATCGTAGATCGGCGGACATCCGTCGGTAAGAACATAGCCGTAGGCGTTCATATCGCTGGAATCCCTAACCCTTCGCAGAAGATTTTCGTGTCTCTTAAAAAATTTCATATCCGTGCATATATAATCCAGCAGAAAAAGGCTTTCCTTGTAATAGCCGGATGTGATTTGCAATAGGTCGCCGTGCTTAAATGGCGTGGGGAATATGAGCCACATCGCCGCAAAGCCGTCTAAAATCTCAGCTTCCCGTTCCTCTAAAACACCGTAATTGTGAATCCTTTTTTCTGAGAAGTCCTTCGGCGAAAGCGTCATAATTATTTGCTTCTCTTCGTTGTCAAGCCAGCGTTTTCTTACGAAAATATTTTCCACATAATCATCATCGTCAATATATTCCTTAACGGCTGCACAGCAGCTCTCGTAGGTTGAATAAACATGATCGAAGTTCGATATTACCGCCCCTTCTTGCGTCTCATATTGGTAGACGCAATTTTTGTCTTTTGCATGAAACATATCTCTCAGGGCATTTTCGACATTCATGTATCGGCGCAGAAAGTCGTGGAGGCTCTCTTGACGGCTCAGAAGTCTTCTTCTTTCAATGGGCTGATCCGGCATTGTGCTTATGATTTCTTTCCACGCTTCGTATTTTTCCTCAAAGGTTTTGTTGCGGCTTTCCCACACGAGCCAGGAATATTTAATCGCCGCCTGGATGTCCTTTTTTTCGTCGAATGCTTTATAAAAATGTTCGGCAATAGCCTTTGAATTGATGTATGGTCTAATGTCCATTTGTGCCCCCTTACCTTGCTATATCTTGGATATAGCTTCTATCTTTTCTCTTGCAGTTTCCGTAGTTGTAAAACGTTTTCCGGTGTTTTAACTTGTATAAAAAGCATACCAAAGAAAACTTCAAAAATCAAACAAAGTGGGTACCTTAATTGGTGCATAACGATTGTCCTGCGATTTCCCTTTTGAATGCCGCCGTATTTTGGGCACACAAAAAGGGCTTATCGCCCTAATTGTTTATTTCCGTTCATGCGACAGCCCCTTAGTATTCCTAAAATATTCAATTACCTAATACTTCCTGCAAAAATTGCTTAAGTGAAGCAGCAAATTCTTCTTCGTCCTCTTCCTGGTAGTAGGAAATCCTATAAACATCTTCCTTCTCGCTGGGACCGCAAAACCGCCAGCGAGTGCCCTGTGCCTCTTGGACATTTTCAAGATAAAACCCTTTTTCCGCAAGATACTTTAGGAACCCGTCCGCACCGCAATCACCGAGCAAATTCTTATCGATTGAAATGTCAAGAAAGTACATGTCTGATTCGGCCCAGAAGCAATGTTCAAGCTCGGTTCCATCTTTCATAACGATCTTATACATCTGCAAGATTCGGATATCATCGCCGCACTGGTTTTCAGTATACGGCTTTTCGATGAGGCTTTCTACCTCTGTCACATTTTCAAGCACTTCGCCAAACAGATTCTCAACTTTTCTATATTCCATCAAAGCACCCTCTTTCAAACAATGTTTGCTTTAACTTACATACTAAGTGTACCAGATAAAACTTGAAGATTCAACTAAGGTGCGTACCTTAATTGGTGCATAACGGTTATCCGGCGATTTCCGTTTTGAACGCCGCCGCATTTTGGGCACACAAAAAGGGCTTTTCAGCCCTTATTAATATGTCTTTCGTATTTTCTATCAGTTTGAAGTTCTCTCCGTTTGCAGAAAGGGCTTCAAACAGCCGTGATGAGTCGGAAGTGTATTCCGGGGTTGTTAGCAATGATGAGAAGTACAGCATATTATTATTTGCTCCAGTTTTCTATATATTCTTTTGCTTTATTAAAACAGTCTGCTTCAATATTGTCTTTATACAGCCCCTCTCGCTTTATACATTCGCGGGCGAGTCCTTCATTCAATTTGTTTTTTTCTAATGCATATTTAGCAAGTACCCATTGCTTTCTATATCCTTTTTCTAATGAGTCTTGTATAGCCTTATCTTGAATTTTGTCCTTAAAAGAATCAACTGCAAGCACTGCCAAGGGAGTGTCCACAAATGCTCCTTTGGTGGTTCCTTTTCTAGGTATGCATACGGTGTTTAGGCTTTTATGGCATGGTCGTAATATATCGCTTAACTGTTGAACATCTTCTATACCTTTTAGCTTTAATATTTCTCCGTTAATACCCTGCTGTTTATATACCTCTCCGTTAATTAAAGCAACCTTAATCAAAAAAGATAAATAATAGTTGTCGTCTTCAATATCATGCTTTATAGGAAGACATATATCTATGCCGCCGTTTCTTACTGATTTTGCATGTTGATATACTTTACCAAAACGGTCTCCTGTTT
>CAVGEP010000129.1:0-5128 GCA_963628105.1 Alistipes communis | reverse complement strand
CTAAGCGCCTGAGCAATTTATGTCCTCGGAGCCTTTGCAAAAGCGAAAAATTCTGCGTCTAGGTGTTGCTTGTTAAAATCGCCCGTGGCGTTGTTGGCTACGGCGCCTAGCCACAGACGATTTTTCCTGCGCATTTGATTTTAAGAAAAGGAGTGAGATGATGATACAACTTGACGGTATCAAAACGGCGATCCCGAAGCTTCGGGAAACGCTGATTGAAGTCGGTGACTCTCTTTGACCTTGCAAGGCTGAGAGAAGAACTGGAAAGAACGAATCGGGAGATCGAGCAGCCGGATTTTTGGGATAAGCTCGAATATGCCCAGAAGGTAATGAAAGAAAAGAAATCCATGGAAGAGGCCGTGGAAAACTACGAAAAATTGGAAAAGGCTCTAGGCGATATCGAAGAAATGATTGAAATTACCGAGATGGAAGAGGATGCCGGAGCGGATGCCGAAACCTTGGGGGAAACCGCGGAGAGCATACGGGCGGACTTTGAAGCTGCGGCGAAGGAGCTGGAGGAACTTAGGCTTAAGACCCTTCTCACGGGAAAGTACGACCACTGCGGGGCGATTCTGTCCATTCATGCGGGAACAGGCGGAGTGGACGCCATGGACTGGGCCCAGATGCTGCTGAGAATGTATACCAGATGGTGTGAGAAAAAGGGCTACACCGTGAAAATGCTGGATTTGCAGGACGACACGGAAGCCGGAATCAAGAGCGCCACCCTGCTTTGCGAGGGTGAAAACGCCTACGGCTATCTGAAAAATGAAAAGGGCGTGCATAGACTTGTTAGAATTTCGCCATTTAATGCGGCGGGAAAGCGGCAGACTTCTTTTGCCATGCTGGAGGTTACACCGGAAATCGACGACGAAATTACGGTGGAAATCGACCCGGAGGATCTGCGGATAGACACCTATCGAAGCAGCGGCGCAGGAGGCCAGCATGTAAACAAGACCGACTCGGCGATACGAATCACCCACTTGCCGACGAATATAGTTGTAACCTGCCAGAATGAGCGAAGCCAGCACCAGAACAAGGAAATGGCAATGAAGATTTTGACGGCGAAGCTGACGGAGCTGGCAGAGCAGGAGCACAAGGAAAATTTGCGGGAACTGAAAGGCGACTATTCCATGGGAACCTGGGGCGCCCAGATTCGCTCCTATGTTTTCCAGCCTTATACCATGGTAAAAGACCACAGAACCGGGGCGGAAACGGCAAATGTGAACGCTGTCATGGACGGCGATATCGATTACTTTATAAACGAAAAGCTAAAATGGAAGGAAAGTGAATAGATGGACATTATTGCAAAGTTAGCGGCAGAATTTAAGATCAAGACGGCTCAGGTTGAGCATACCGTGGAGCTGATTGACGAGGGAAACACGATTCCTTTCATCGCAAGATACAGAAAAGAGGTTACCGGGGGGCTAAGCGACGTGGTGCTTCGCGACCTTGACGAAAGGCTGAAATACCTGAGAAATCTGGAAGAAAGAAAGGAAGAGGTCATTCGTCTCATCGAGGAGCAGGGCAAGCTCACCGATGAACTCAAAGCGGAAATCGAGAAAGCGGAGGTTTTGCAGAGGGTAGAAGACCTTTATAAGCCTTTCAAGCAGAAAAAAGCCACACGCGCCTCAAAGGCAAAGGAAAGAGGGCTTGAGCCTCTTGCCATGATTATCTTCGCCCAGCTTAAAACAGAGGGAACTCCGGAGGAAGCGGCGGAGCCTTTCATAAATCCGGAAAAGGAGGTAAACACTGCGGCGGAGGCGCTGGCGGGAGCCTGCGACATTATCGCCGAGATGATAGCCGACGATCCGGAAATCACCAAGGATGTGAGAGAAAAGACATTCGCTTCGGCTACGGTTTTGACGGAGGCAACGGATCCGGAGGAAAAGACGGTTTACGAGATGTACTACGACCACGCGGAGGCGCTGGCGAAAATCCCGAATCACAGGGTGCTGGCAATCAACCGGGGCGAAAAGGAAAAGAAGCTCAAGGTGAAGATTTCCGTGGATTTGGAGCTTATGCACGAGGTGATCGGAAAGTCCGTTTTGAAAAACGAGAAGTCGATTTTTTACGGGCTGATGCAGGATACCGTTGCGGACGCTTACAAGCGGCTCATGGCACCCTCCATCGAGCGTGAGATGAGAAACCTTTTGACGGAGAGGGCGGAAGCCGAGGCGGTGAAGATTTTTGCCAAAAATACGGAAAATCTTCTGATGACCCCTCCGGTTCGGGGCAAGAAAGTCATCGCCATTGACCCGGGATACAGAACCGGCTGCAAGGTGGCTGTCCTCGACGAAACGGGAAAGCTGAAGGCCTACACCACCATCTATCCAACCCAGCCGAAAAACGATATAGCAGGAACCGAGGCTGTGCTGAAAAAAATCATCGACAAATTCCACACGGATATTATCGTAATCGGAAACGGAACGGCTTCCAGAGAAACCGAGGAAGTGGTTGCGAATTTCCTGAAAAAGAACGAATATGACATTCAATATACCATCGTAAACGAGGCGGGAGCGTCGGTTTACTCCGCGTCGAAGCTGGCAACGGAGGAATATCCCGACCTTGATGTGACCACGAGAGGGGCTATGTCCCTGGGGCGCAGGCTGCAAGACCCCTTGGCGGAGCTTGTAAAAATCGACCCCAAGAGCATCGGCGTGGGTCAGTATCAGCACGATATCAACCAGAAACTTCTGGAAGGCGCCCTTACGAATGTGGTGGAGGACTGCGTAAACAGGGTGGGAGTGGACCTTAACACCGCTTCGCCATCGCTGCTTTCCTACATCGCCGGGGTGAACATGGGAATTGCAAAGAATATCGTAAAATACAGGGAAGAAAACGGCAAGTTTACGGCAAGAAAGCAGCTCATGAAAGTCCCGAAGCTGGGAGAAAAAGCCTTTAATCAGTGCGCGGGCTTTATGCGAATCGCAGACGGTGAGAACCCACTGGATGCCACTTCCGTGCATCCAGAATCATATGCAGTAGCGCAGGCTATGATGGAAAAGCTGGGAGTAGAGGCCGAGGCGATTCGCGCCGGCGGCGACAAGGACATGGAAAAGAAGATAAAAAAGGCTTATCCGGCACAGTCCCTGGCAAAGAGCATGAGCGCCATGGCAGGGGATCTTGGGATTGGCGAAATGACCCTTGCGGACATCATCGAGGAAATGAAGAAGCCTGCAAGGGACCCCCGTGAGGACGCACCGCCTGTGGTTTTCAGAAACGATGTGAAGCAGTTTGAGGATTTGAAAATCGACATGGAGATGACCGGAACCGTGCGAAATGTGGTGGATTTCGGCGCTTTCGTGGACATCGGCGTGAAAAACGACGGGCTGGTGCATATATCGCAATTAAGCGATAAGTATGTGAAGCACCCCATGGATGTGGTTTCCGTGGGAGACACGGTAAAGGTCAAGATTATTTCCATTGACTATGACAAGAAGCGGGTCGGGCTGACGATGAAAGGAATGAAATGATAAATACTGTACTTTTTGATTTTGACGGAACTTTGGTAAATACAAACGATGCGATTATCGCCTCTTGGCAGCATACATACTTGCATTACACCGGCAAGGAGGCAAGCCTTGAGCGGATAACCTCCTGCTTTGGGGAGCCTCTTTTGATTACCATGGCGCGGGAGTTTCCGGGAGTGGATCCTGAGGAGTCGGCGGAGGTATATCGCCGCTTTCAAGTAGAACATACGGACGAGCTTGTTAAGGTGTTCGAGGGGATTCCGGAGCTTTTGAAGGCCCTGAAAGAGGCGGGCTACCGAATCGCAATAGTCACTTCGAGAACGAGAGAATCCGCAAACCGATATATGCGTATGCTGGGGATTGACGGGTATTTTGAGGACATGGTTTCCTGCGAAGATACCCATGTTCACAAGCCAAATCCCGAGCCGATTCTGCGCTGCCTTGCGAAGCTGGGGATCACGAAGGATGAGGCGATTATGATCGGGGACAGCCCTTTCGATATGAAATGTGCCAACAACGCCGGAGTAAAATCCGTGCTGGTGGACTGGAGAATCACCTCGGACAACGCATCGCTAATTCCCGATGCGAGAGCTGATTACGAGATCGCAAAGCCGATGGACTTGATGGCTGTGCTGGAGAAGATATGCTAAACATTTTTTATGGTCGGGAAAATCTCGACAAGGAAAAATTCATATACGACAATATCGGAGGTCGGGGGCTGCTGGTGGTCCCCGACCAATTTACATTGGAGGCGGAGCGGGAGCTGTTTGTCCATTCCGGGGCAGAGGCGCTTATGGACGTGGAAGTGATTTCCTTATCGAGGCTTGGATACCGCCTGCTTGAGGAACTTGGCGGCAGCAAGCGGAGCTTCATTGACAAATATGGCAGGCATATGATATTGTCGCAGATTGCATCGCGCGAAAAGGACAAATTGCAGGTCTTTAGGGGAATGGAGGAGAAGAATTCTTTCATCGAGCTTGTGAATAACTTTATCTCCGAGATGAAGCAGTTTAATTGCGGCGCGGCAGAGATTGCGGAGATTGCGAAAAATCTCCCATCAGATTCTTACACGAGGAGAAAATTGGAGGATCTCAAGCTGATTTTCTGCGAGTATGAAGAGGCGATACGCGGCAAGTATACGGATTCTGAGGATTATATCGACCTGTTCCTGGCAAAGATAGGAAAGTCCGAGCTGATCGCGGGAAATCATATCTGGATTTATGGCTTCGACAGCTTCGCACCGAAGGCCATGTCCGTCATAGGCGAGCTCATGCAATATGCATCCGATGTGAACCTGGTGATGACATATGATGATGCTGCGAAGAGGGATGCGCAGCTGTTTGCGCTTTCTGAGACGGTCATTCGTAATTTTGAAAGATTAGCAAAGTCCGCCGGCATACAAGTCCGCAGGATGAGGATTCCGGAGGAATATACCGCGAGAAGAGCCGAGAAGATAAGGTTCATCGAAGAGGAGATTTATGCGCTGCCGGCGAGGAAATACGGCGGTGCCGAAAGAGGCTCAAAGGCTGCCAAAGCGGTGGGAACAGCAGGCTCTGAGGAAAATTCCCTCACGCTGGTGGCGGCGGCGAATTTGTATAATGAGGCCGAAAGCGCGGCTTGCTATGTGCTGAGTTTGGTTCGCAATCTTGGATATAGAT
>CAVGEP010000128.1:0-5132 GCA_963628105.1 Alistipes communis | reverse complement strand
CAGGCGCAGGCCATCCTCAACACGCCCCCCTGCCCCTTCGAATCGAGCAGCCTGAAAAAGTTCTTCCTGGAGAACATTCCGAATGGCAAAGCGGCGTTTGAGGAGATCCGGAAGCAGACGGTGGCAGAGACCGAACGGTATCTCACCCAAGAGCTGACCCCCATGCTCACCCAGGACCAGATTTATGAAGCGCTGGAGCATCCCGAAACTCACTATGCGCTTGAGGGCGGTCAGCCCCACGGCAAGGCCCCCCTTCCCCGCTACAGCAGCTCGGAGCGGAAGCAGCGCCGCGCCGCATCCGCCGCGGTTCGCAAGGCGCACATTCAGCATGCGGACTGGGCTGTAAATGTGGTGCCTGAGCTGCCGCATCTCGAACGCGCTTACGGCGCGCTGTATATGCCCGAATACGCCGACACCCGGTATGTGACCTACAACGGCACCCTGAAGGAGCGCAACGAGGAGATCGGCTGGCTGTTTAACCCGAACAGCGAGCGGTATAAGCAGGAAAGATTGGATCGTGCCGCAAAGATCGGTGCAGACTTCGGCGACGGCAAGCTTCAGACGCGGGTGCAGGCGGTAGAGGAGCAGTTTGCCAAACGGCGCGGTGAGCTGTTGATGGATCGGCTGAAGGATTTCCAGGAGATCTACAACAATCTGGATGCCGTCACCGATCCCGCTCTCCCTGCCGCCGAGCTGGAGAAAAACTTCCTGCGGATTGAACGGGCATCCAACATGATTCCCGATATTGGAACCTACCTGGAAGCCGTGGAGAGCGGTTTCATCGATGTGAGCGAAGCGGACCGGGCGATGATGGCGGCGTTTCAGCCCAATTCTGTCTGCAGCGCCCTGCTTACCGCAAAGGCAAAGCTCCATCTGATTGCCAACCCCATGTATGAGTATCTCGACATCAATACCATGAACGGCTACAATATGTCTGATATTTACCCCAGGTATATTAACTCCGACCACGATGTGCTTGAGCCGGGCTGGCGGAGTGGCAAGACTGATCTGAAGCCGGAGTTTAAGAACTATGCCGCTGGTGTTGAGGACAGCTTCACCGTCATGCTGGGAGACATAATCAACCAGATTAGTCAGCAGAAGCTCGCCATGGCGAATAATCAGGATATCCTTGAACGCTTCAGCTTTGAAGAGCAGAGCACCGCACGCTTTCAGGAGCACTATGCTGACGAAGCAAGGAACCCGGACAGGCCGAATGAGAAAGCGGCGGAGTACCCGGATAAGCCCATTGCCTATCAGCAGGGAAATCGCGTCGTCATCATTCAGCAGAAAACCCCCACCGACACCCTCTCCATCATGCACCCCGAGGAGATGTACAACCAGTCGCTGAAGGGAAACAACGCATTGCACCTGAGAACGCTGCTGGCCACCGATCCCTGGTATATGATCAACCATGGCGAGTTCCGGGAGCTGAAAAGCGCCCTCCGCAAGGTGGACGACCTGCCCCCGCTGAAAGCCAACTTTACTCCTGAGGATATTGAAAAGGCAACCCGGCGCTTTCAGCGCCTGGAGAAGGCCAGCACTGCCTATATGGAGCGCAAGGAACGTGACCGACTGGGAAGAACCGACAAAAAGCTGAAGGAGCGGGAAACTGCCCGGGTGGAAGAGACCAAAAAGATTCATGCCTACGCCAAGTTTAAGCTCAAGGAGCTGCAGCTGGTGCGCGATGCCAAGGCAACTCTGGATAAATACCAGGGCAAGTCTCTGGCGGAGATCAAGACGCTCACGGCAGAAGATAACGATGATATCGTCATGAAGTCGCAGATCCGGCAGAAGGATGTCGAAGATCGTCTGGCGAATCCGGGTACATGGCTCAAGCAGCTGTACGCCAACGCAAAGCTGCCCCAGAGTCTCCGCAGGTATCTCGATAACAACGTTGGTGCGCTGAGAGTAAACTACAAGTACAACAACTGGCTTGACAAAGGGGCAGTCGCGGATAAGCTGGGGCTGGTTCAAAAGGCGGCCGGCTCGGCCATTGCCGCCCAGCTGGTGATTCAGGAGCGGCGGGATCGAAAGGCTGCCGGAATGGACCCCAACGTAAAGGGGCCAATCGAGACATATGTCAGCAACCCAGTGAACGCACTGAAATGGATCGATGGGCTGGGCGCCTGCGCACTCAATACTTACCGGGTGGAAAACGGAGCAATCATTCCAAAGGAGCCGGGCAGCGGCGAGCCGAACCCTGTCTATCTTGCAAACAACTTCCTGAACAATTTTGATCCCCGCGACAATCTGGATCGGTATCGTTCCTTTGTCCAGCCGTCGCTCACAGCGCCCGCTGTGGCAGAAAAATATGTGTATTCCGTTGAACCCATAAAGAGGGGAAACGAGAAGGACAAGTATTGCGATCAATTCAAGGAATTTGCAAGAAAATCTATTTTGATTCCGGCGGCGCAGTGTGCCGACCCTGCCGGAAACGTATCGCAGGAGACACTGGATAAGCTTCTGAGCAATACCATGGTTTACGAAATGATCCAGGGAGATCGACGGAATCCTCCGAGAAAAGGCATAGGCTCCACGGAGTCCCTGGTTGTCACTGCCGCGCAGGTGGAAATGCTGCGCACCTGGGTGACGCAGTCGGATGTATATCAAAACCTGCGGAATTCCTGCCTTGACGAGAATGGGCGGCTTTCCAAAGAGCGGGTGTTTAATATGGTGAAGAACGGAATCCCCGAGCAGACGATTCAGGACTGCAAATCCGGCTACAAAGAGCGCTTTGCGGCATGGCGTAAGGAGCATGCAGCCGGATTGCAGAATCAGGTGGCACAGCAGATGGCGCAGGCAGAGCAGAACAACCGAAAGAAACTGAAACTGGAAGATGCCCAGCCAAAGGCGGTAAGCAACGAGGCGCCGATTCGCAAGGGCCCTCAGCTGCCGTAATCCCCTCCCCTGTTATCACCGATTCCCCGCGGCGCGGCAATTTTTTCATGGGAGCGGGACATTTTGCCCCGCTGGAGGGTATATCAGGTGAAAACAGAATTAGCCTGCCATCCCTACGATTGAAAGGAGATTTTTATGCCTCAGATTTTTAATGACGCAACTACCCTTTATAGTAACTTTTTCCATACCGCCCTGTGGCTCGGTATGTCTTCTGCCTCTAAAAAACTGTTCTTGGCGGATGAAGAAAATATAGCTCCTATTGAGAAGTGGAGATACAGAACGCCTGAAGCAACGCAGGAGCGCGCGGAAATAACGAAGCCTGGGGAGGACAACAAACCGGAAAATGTGGCAAAAGCCATGCGCCTGGTCAATAAAAATGCACTGGTTGAGCATGCAATCATCTTCCATGATGGTCTCTTTGATGAGGCGAAGAAGATTGCAAAGGAGATGCTGAACTCGTACTTTGCCGATGTGCTCAAACCGCCTGTCTCCACCAGCGAGCTCTATGGAATCCTTGAAAAATATCCCCGCCCGGGCAACACCGTGACGCATCTGACGCGGTTTGACAAGGGAACCCGGGAAGCACGCAAGGAAACGTCTGCTGCCATGCGGAGTGCTTTCAACGATTATGTCATTTGGCAAGCGGATGGACTTGCTCCCTATATGAGATCCGGACAGAAATATGCTCGGGCGTATCAGGTGTTCTTCCGTCCCGTAAACGAAAACGCCACCCAGGCGCAGAAGGACGAGATTAATAAGCAGAACTATGAGCTCTCCATTCTGTTTAACAGCACCAACGACTCATACAGCATGGATGAGGTGAGAATCGGGGACGATAAGTATAATACCTGGAAGAAAAACCGGGAAAAGGAAATGGAATGGGTTCGGGATACACTCATCTCTAAATATACCGATAAAATCGTCGATGGGGTAAAGCAGCGCCAGCCCAAGACAGAGGAAGAAATCGACCGGGAAGTAAAGGACTATTTCCGCCCGGAGAATATGCGCAAGCGCCGGGGCGAAATTGTGATGCAGCAGGTCCGGGAGAGCACCGAGGTGCTGAATAATTTGGACACGCTAATGGCGCCCGGTCAGAGCCCTGAAAAGATCAAGGAAAATTACTTTAAGGTTGCCATAGCTCAGTCGATTTATCAAGAAATGAATGCCTATGTAGCGGCGGCCGAGCCCGATACTGGTTACCTTGAGCTGTCCCACAAGGATCGGAAGTGGCTGGGCGAGCAGGATGATTATGCCCTCAACCTTGCCGTTGCCGTCTCCACCCTGAACATGACAGCCAACCCCCTGTATGAGTATGTGGAGCCTCAGGAGCTGATCCATTTCGACATGCTGAAAACGACGACCTATTACGAAGGACTGTTCGGTGATCAGCTTGATATCCCCGAAGAGGATCGCAGAGATCCCATTTTTAAGAAGGGCAATCGCACCGAAAAACAGAATCAGGCGATGGAAGAGCTGGATCCCTACTATAAGGCAAATAAAGGCCCTGCCCGCGACAGCCTTGCTTGCCTGAGTTTTGATGCCAATATGCTTCAATTCAATAAGCTGGAGGTTGTCAAGTATGCCTCCGAACGGATGTTTGAGGACTACGGCTTTGTCCGCGGTGCAACCCGGCGTTTCTGCGAGACCTATGGCAACGGCAAGCCGGACAACTATGATTTCCGCCAGCCTGTGGCATATGCGCTGGGGAACCGCGTGGTGATTCTCAGTAGCTCTGATTCGGTGAAAGACAGCTTTATCACCAAGGACTCCCCGGAGAAGCTGTTTAACCATAAGATCGAAAACACAGCTGAGTTTGTTGGCAAGGCATTTGGGAAGGCAAACCGCTGGTACACCGGCAACAACAATGGATATGAGACCATCGGGCTCAGATTTGAGCAGGCGCTCAAGGAGGGCAAGCTGCCCTCCGGCTGCAAGGCGAAAGACCTGGAGCGATTCAAAAAGAGCTACAAGGCGCTGGAGAATGCCGCCACGTATTACCTTGCAAAGAAGGGAGACAACGTAAAGCGCGGGCTGGAATCACAGCGCGTGGAAGCTGCAAAGAAAATGCAGAAATTTGCCAAAATGAAGCTCAATGAGCTGGATCTGGTAGGCAAGGCCATCCAGACGCTGGACAAATATAAGGGCAAGAGCCGGGAGGAAATCCGTGCCGAAACCGCGAAAGAGAACGCTTCGCCCCAATATGCTGCGTATATCAAAGCCGAGGTTCCCAAGGC
>CAVGEP010000127.1:0-5194 GCA_963628105.1 Alistipes communis | reverse complement strand
GTTTACGTCGTTACGGATAACCCTTCGTATCTGGGTGATGATCTCGCCCTTGGGAGTCTCCATGGTAACCTGTATGTTCGATGTAATGACGAAGACATTTATCCGTTCGCAGCCGTAGGCTTCGCACATTCGCTGGACGCTGTCCTCCACGCGGCTTACTTCAGCCCCCGCAATCAGCATTTCCTCGGCAATGTCTAAGATGCCTTGCAAAATTTTACTGTAGTTTATCCCTTTTTCTTCCATAACACCAAATCAAGCTTCATAATTTCCGGATGGCACTCGCTTCCGTACTGCGGGCAATATTTGCACTCAAAAAAATTCGGGGCGTTTTCGGGGTCGATGGCAGTAAATCCCAGCTTCCTAAAGAACTCCGGCGCTCTTGCCACCAGATAGATCTCATCTCCGCCTCGGGCTGCTACCTCGGATTTTACCTTGTCTACAAGGAGCTTTCCCAGCCCGAATTTGCGCATGGTTTTGTCAACGGCGATTCCGTCGATGATGTATTTGCCCTCTCTCTGTGCCAGAACGCAACCTGCGACAATGTAATCTTTGCCCTCTCCGCAGTCGGTGGTGATGTGGGCAAGGTCGTCCCCCGCCGCCTGGGTTATCTTCCAGCATTTGAGGATATCCGTGTCCACTTCCTCGTCTCCGTCGAATTCCAACCGGTTTTCCACGAAGAATTTCACGAGTCTATCGTATTCGTCGGTGGCGCGCAAAATAAAATTCATATCGTCCTCCTGATTATACCTCGGATTTCTCCGATGAGATACAGCGAGCCTGCGGTGAGGATCCCGTCGTATTCCTTCTCCATGCTATGGGCGATTTCGAAGGCTTCCGCAGGGGACCCCGCCGCTATCACATTGCCTCCCAGAGCCTCGAGCTTCGCCTTTAGCTCCTCTTTTGGCATCTTGCGTGGATTATCCGGCTCCGTAACGATAAAGTCCCCGGTAACCTGCAAGAATTCTCCCAGTATATGCTCGATATCCTTGTCCGCCAGCATACCGGTTACCATCAAAATTTTCGACCCGGCGCAGAATCGGTTCATTGCCTCCCTCAGAGTTCTGGCTCCGTCGGGATTGTGGGCGCCGTCTATGATGTAAACTGGCTTCTTTCCGGCGCCGGACATAATTTCGAATCTGCCGATTTGCTTTGCGGCGGCGAGGCCGCGGCGGAGCGCCTGCGCGGGAAGCGCAGCTTCCCCGGTCTCGGCGACTTTGACCAGGGCCGAGACCGCCGCCGCGGCGTTACGAATCTGATGCTCGCCGATCATGCGGATTTCGAGGTTTTCGAAGGTCTTTCCGCCGATTTCAAGGTCGAAGCATGAGCCGGCGAGGGTTTCCGATTTGATGCGGCAAGGCAGGTCGCGGGTTTGCTGGTAGTCTGAGCCCCGTTCTGCCGCAGTCCGCCTGAGGACGGCAAGTGCCTCCTCCGCCTCCGCACTTGTGACCACAGGGCAGCCGTCCTTTATGATCCCCGCCTTTTCCGAGGCAATTTCCGCAAGGGTATTGCCGAGGCGATCCGTATGGTCATAAGAAATCGAGGTGATTACGGAAATCAGCGGCTTCTTGCAGACATTGGTGGAATCCCCTCTGCCTCCAAGACCCACTTCCAGCACCACGAAATCGGCTTTTTTCTCCGCGAAGTACAGGAAAGCGATTGCCGTAATCACTTCAAATTCCGTAGGGGACTGTTTTCCCGCCTCAGTCATCTCCGTCACCGCCGCAAGCACCCGCTCCGTATACTCCGCCAAGTCCTCGTCGCTTATATACTCCCCGTCAAACTCGATTCGCTCGTTAAAGACTTCGAGAAATGGCGAGGTATAAAGTCCGACCTTGTAGCCGCATTCCTGTAATACGCTGTAAATATATTTGCAAGTCGAGCCTTTTCCGTTGGTTCCGGCAACATGAAACACCTTCAGTTCATCCTGAGGATTTCCGAGAATTTCAAGAAGCTCCGTCATTCGCTCCAGTCCCAGAATCGAACCGAATTTCTCAAATTCATGTATCTTGCCGATGGCGCTTTCCGCGCTGCAGGCTCCCTTTTTTATTTCTGTCATCTGCTGTTCCTCGCGCAAGTAAATTTATTGCAATTTTGCGATAACCTGCTCAAGCTGCCCCTTTACCTTGGCAAGCATATCTTCGTACATGGCAAGTTTCTCCCGCTCTGCCTGAATCTTCGCCTCCGGAGCCTTGCTTACGAATCCTGGATTGTTCAGCATCCCCGTGGAGAGCTTAACCTCGCCCTCCAGACGCTTCTGTTCTTTTTCCAGCCTTGCCTTTTCTTCTGCAAAATCTACCAAATCATCCAGCGGAATATAGATCTCGGCTCCGTCAATAACCGCAGAAACCGCATCCGCAGGAACCTCTGCTCGGGACTCCGTGAAAATAAGCTCCGTTATATTGGCAAGGTTCTTAAGATAGGCCTCTCCCTCCTTTGCGGTTTCAGCCTTTTCCCCCTCGGAAAGGATGATAGCCTTGATTTTCTTGGACGGCGCAACATTTTTCTCCGCCTTGATGTTACGAATCGCCTTGATGGCATCCATTGCCATTTCAACGGTCTTTTCCGCCTTCGGATATACATAGGAAGCGCTTGCCTTCGGCCATTCCGCGCTGATCAGGTAGCCTTGTTCATCCTCTCCGTGAGGCAGGAAGCCCCAGATCTCCTCCGTGATGAACGGCATAAACGGATGCAAAAGTTTCAGCATATTTTTCAGGCACATTACCAGCACGAAACGAACGACTTTTTTATCCTCCTCGTCCTCACCCCAGAGTCTCGGCTTTACAAGCTCGATGTACCAGTCGCAGTATTCGTTCCAAATGAGGTCGTAAACTCTCTGCCCTGCCAATGCAAGGTCGTATCTTTCCATGGCATTGTCAACATACACGATGGCATCGTTTACCTTTTGCAGCATCCACTTGTCCTCATCTCTGAGCGGGATATTCGCAAAGTTTGTGGTATTTGCGCAAGCCCCTCCGCAGCAGTCATCACAGCATTTTGCCAGCGGCTTGAACTCGCCCTCTTCGTCCTGGAGATTCATGATAACGAATCTGGACGCATTCCAAAGTTTATTTGCAAAGTTTCTGGAATTTTCCAGCCTATCTTCCGTAAAGCGCATGTCGTTACCCGGGGTGATGCCCGTGGAAAGCATGAAACGCAAAGCGTCTGCGCCGTATTTATCTATAATTTCCAGCGGGTCAATGCCGTTTCCCAGGGATTTTGACATCTTCCGTCCCTGAGCGTCCCGCACCAGCCCGTGAATATACACATCGTGGAAAGGCACCTCGCCCATATATTCAAGTCCTGAAAATACCATTCTTACCACCCAGAAGAAGATGATATCGTAGCCCGTTACCAGCACGTCGGTCGGATAAAAATATTCAAGTTCCGGGGTCTTATCCGGCCAGCCTAATGTGGAGAAAGGCCACAAAGCCGAGGAAAACCAGGTGTCAAGCACATCTTCGTCCTGCTGAAAATGGGTGCAGCCGCACTTCGGACATTTTTCCGGCGTATCATAGGCAACCACGATCTCTCCGCATTCTTCGCAGTAATATGCAGGGATTCTGTGACCCCACCAAAGCTGACGGGAAATGCACCAGTCCTTGATTCCTTCCAGCCAGTGGAGATAAATCTTCTCAAATCTTTCCGGGATATGTCTTAGCTTGCCATTTTTAGCAACTTCGATTGCAGGCTTTGCCAGTTCTTCCATTTTTACGAACCACTGGTCGGAAACCATATCTTCGATAACCGTGTGGCATCTGTAGCAGGTCCCCATTGGGATAACCTTTTCCTCGGTTTTTACCAGATAGCCCGCCGCTTCAAGGTCTGCGACCCAGTTTTTACGGCATTCGTAGCGATCCTGCCCTGCATATTTTCCCGCAAGCTCGTTCATGGTTGCGTCCTTGTTGATACAGGAAACCACCGGAAGTCCCGCCCGAAGTCCAACCTCAAAGTCGTTGGGGTCGTGGGCCGGGGTAATTTTAACCGCGCCGGTTCCCTTTTCCGGATCCGGATAGGTGTCCGCGATAATCGGAATTTCCTTCCCCACCAGCGGCAGAATGACTTTCTTTCCGATAACATTCTTATATCTTTCGTCGTCCGGATGAACTGCAATGGCTTCATCTGCAAACATGGTTTCCGGTCTTGAGGTTGCTACCACGATTCCGTCAAAATCAGCCGTAGGCTCTGCTGCCGGATACTTGAAATACCAATACTTGCCGTTCTTATCCTCGTGTTCCACTTCCGCATCGGAAAGGGAGGTTCCGCACTGCGGACACCAGTTTACCAGCCGGTTGCCCTTGTAAATCAAGCCTTTCTCGTAGAGCTTTACAAAAGCCGCCTTTACCGCCCGGTTGCAGCCCTCGTCCATGGTGAATCTTTCTCTTGACCAGTCGCAGGAAGCCCCCAGCTTTCGACACTGGCGGGTGATTCTGCCGCCGTATTCTTCCTTCCAAGCCCAGGCACGTTTGAGAAATTCTTCTCTGCCCAGGTCTTCTTTTTCCAAGCCCTCTTCGGCTCTGATTTTTTCCACTACTTTAACTTCCGTAGCGATGCTGGCGTGGTCTGTTCCCGGCATCCACAGTGCGCTGTAGCCCTGCATTCTCTTCCATCTGGTAAGCACATCCTGTAAGGTCTGGTCAAGGGCGTGTCCCATGTGAAGCTGCCCCGTGATATTTGGCGGCGGCATTACGATTGTAAATGGTTTCTTGTCCTTGTCAGGCTCCGCCCGAAAGGCACCCTTTGTTTCCCACATTTCATAAATTCGATCCTCAAAATCCTTTGGATTATAGGTCTTTGCTAAATTTTTTCCCATCTTGCATTTCCTTTCTTGCATTTTCTTTCTCTCATTTTGCGACCTGCGCCGGGGCAAAGAAAAATCGCCCTCTGCAAGTCGATGCTCACAAAGGACGAAATATTATTCCGCGGTACCACCTTTGTTCCTGCTCCGCAAAATTCTTGCTTCCCCGGCCTTTTGCCGCAGAATGCGCATATTTTCCGGACGCAGACGCTCATTATCGTTAAAACTCGGAAGCAACCTTCAAAAATCGCCGTCTTTCGGGGCTCTCAGCCGCGTCCCCGATTCTCTGTAAAGGGCAGGTCTTTTTCTACTCCTCTTCGTCATCGTTTCTATTGAATTTTCAATAGATTTATTTTATATCGCGGCAGGGTAAATGTCAATACTTTTCATTTTCTTTTG
>CAVGEP010000126.1:1458-5202 GCA_963628105.1 Alistipes communis | reverse complement strand
GCCCTTCACATCGTAATGACCGATTACAAACCAGCCGTTGACGTCTATTTCCTTTTTGTAACGCAAATCCTCTATTGGCTTTACCGCAGGAAGCAGGCTGTAATGCGCCGTATCCTTTAGGTTATCGGTTAAAAGATTGTTGTTTATATCTTTCATTTTCTTCTCCTAATCGGCTGTGGCGGAGGCATCTAAGATGTCCCCCGCCTTTGCCTGTCTTACATTATTTTAAGCTCGGAAGTTTCTCAAATCTTTCCATTACGGTTTCCACATCCGTGCAGCGAGCCAGAGTCGGTGCCATGTGGCGGACGATTGCCTCCGCAACAACCCGGTCTACTCTCTCCTGTTCCGTTTCGTCATAAGGTCCCGGCACGCAAACGTAAGATGCGTCCACCGGAATTACGCAGGAGTACATTTTGTCAACTGCCGCGGTGGTGCTGGTATAGATAACCGAATTAAGAGCAAATCCGCCCCATACGATGGTATCAACACCTTGTGACCTTAAAATAAGGTCAAGTCCGGATTCGGTAAATGTTCCCATGTACCAGTTAATTCCGTAGTAATCTCTGGTGCGGTCGAATTCCATTTCGTCGATTACGCCCCACATGTAGTCGTATTCTTCCTTTGTGATCTGTTCGTTCACTGGGGATTTCTTGATCTGTTCAAAGGTTTCCCCAAAGTCCGGCATAACGCCCTTTACCGGGTTTCCGTCTGCCTGAATGAAGACTACCGGATATCCTTTTGCTCGGAAGGCGTCTGCAAGATCTTTGCAGGCATCTACCATTCCGGAGGCATCAATTCCTTTTTTTGCCTTTGGAATCCAGCCCGGCATTGCGCTTCCCTTTGCGCCTACGAGATTGTTCTGGAGGTGACAAAGCACCAGTGCAGGCTTGCGTCCCTCAAAGTCCCAATCCTTGTAATTGTCTCTAAGATAGTCCAATGCTACATTCTTTCCGTATTTTCCCATGTTTGTCTCCTTTTTTTATAAATAAAATTGCATTAACGGCATCTTCAATACCCTTTCGGGTTTTTCTTGTCCCATTCAACGGCTTTTTCGTGAATGTCCCAGGTTTCTAAGTTTTGCGGTCTTAGCATATCGGTGGTTTCCGCCGCATATTTCCATCTTGCGTACAGTCCGTGATAAGCCTCGTCCTTTTGCCCTTTGCTGTAATCTCCCAGTTCGCCCTGGGCAACCTTGATCATGGTGGCAAGCTGCTCGTTGACGGTGTGGAGCTTCAAATCATCCACATACAGTCTTTCAAGGGGTCTCTTTGCAAGGTACGCGGTAATGCAGCGGGTTTCATAAGGAACGGATTTTATCATTCTCGCGATTTCCCAAGCTCTGTCAAGCACCGTGCCCTTAGGAACCACCTCGGAAACCCAGCCCATTTCAAGCGCCTGCTGGGCGGTGAACTGCCTGGATGTGTACATGTAATAAGCCCCTCTCTTGGTTCCCAGGAAGTGCTGCAAAAGCATTCCCATGCCGTCCCCCGGCACAAGACCGTAATGCAGGTGCGGATCGTCGAATTTGCAATCATCGGAAATTACCGTAATGTCGCAAAGGATCGCGCTGTCCCAGTGGAATCCCGGGCCCTGCATCGCCGCAATAGTCGGAATTTCCAAGTCGAAAATCATATTCTTGATCAAATTGGTGTCATCGAAATACTGATGCTGAAAACGCTCCTCGCCGTATTTTTCCCAGCCGTTAGGATCGGAATCCTGCATCCAGTTCGGCCCCTTATGAGTCCAAATCAGGATCTCGTTTTCGTGGTCAAGGGAAATCACCCTGGTGAGCTGGCTCATGGCTCTGTGTGCCATGCCCGACCAATTCATAGGATGCTCGCCGGTTTTCATGGTAACCTCCAGAATCCCGTCCTCTCTTTTCATGTCAAAGAAATCCTTAAACCATTCTTTGTACTCATCGAATGTAGGCAACTTTACATAAGGTGCCAATGGTTCGCCTTTTGCTACTGCCATTTTGTTGTCCTCTCTTTCTGTTTATGTTTATAAATATTTTTTATAAAAGTCCCATTTCTTTTGCCTCCTCCGTAAGCTGAGGCCTGAAATCCGGGTGAGCAAGGGATATCATTGCTTTCACCCTTTCTTTCATCGTCAGGGCTTTCAGGTCGATGCAGCCGTATTCCGTTACGATGTACTGAACTTCGCTTCGCGGAGTGGTAACCGCAGTTCCTGGTTTAAATGTTGATACGATCCTGCTGCCTCGTTTGCCTGCGGAGTTTTTGAATGCCGCCGTCACTGCGATGTAAGAGCGTCCGCCCTTTGACATCTGCGCTCCCCGTACAAAGTCCAGCTGTCCCCCCACACCGCTGTACTGCCTGCCATCAATATTATCCGCCACTACCTGTCCCATCAAATCGATGGAAAGAGCCGTGTTTACCGAAACCATATTATCGTTCATGGCGATATTTGCAGGGTTATTTGTAACGGGCATAGGCAGGAAACACAGTGAATCGTTGTGATCCAGAAACTCATACAGCTCCTTGCTTCCCAACGCAAAGGATACGGTAGTTTTTCCCGGCACAAAGCCCTTCTTCTTATTTGTGATATTTCCGTTTTCTATAAGGAACTTGATGGAATCTCCGATCAGCTCCGTGTGACAGCTCAAATCATTTTTTTCTTTCAAGCCGTAACCCACCGCATTTGCCAAGCCCCCGATTCCAAACTGGACGCAGTCGCCGTCGTGAATCTCATCGATTAAAAACCGCGAGATGGTTTCAAGCTCCGGAGAAAGGGGCATTTCTCCTACGGTGAAAAGTTCCTCATCCTCTTCAACTATCATGTCCGCCCGGGATATGTGAACCTTGTTATGCTCCCCCATTACATAGGGAGCGTGGCGGTTTACCTGTAAAATCACCTTTTTGGAGCTTTCCAAAAGGTAGGTTCCAACGCAAACCCCTGAGGCACCAAGGCTCATATATCCCTCTTCATCGGGCAAAGACACTTCTAAAAAGGATACATCCGGTTTTGCTATTTCTTTTACCCATCTGTCCACCTGACTGAGGTGGAAGCTGGTGTAGTCGGTGATGCCTTTGGCGATACCCTGTCTTTCCTGGGAACCCATGAAATATGAGTTTATGCGGAAAGTCGGGTTTTTCCCGCTCATTATTTCCAGCGGTTTATTTATATTTGAGCAAAGGATCGTGATGTCCCGAAGCTCGTTCATGCGTTCTCCCAGTGCCCGAGCAAGCCCGTAGGCGGTGCTGGTACAGGTTCCGATATATACCCTGTCCCCCGCTTTAACCTGCGCTGCGGCTTCTTCTTTGCTTACGAGTTTCTCGGGGCAGTATTTTTGTAAATATTCATTCATTTTACAGCCCCAGTTTCTTTCTGATGTCCGGAAGGTCAACCTGCGGGATTCCGAGGATTTCTCTTGCCTCCGCCGGTGTAGCTGGTTTGTTTCCGAAGGTTTCTACGGCTTTTACGGCTCTGTCCACAAGGCTTACATTTGTAGCCATTATCTTGTTTCCCGCCTCATCATAGCCGTATACCACATTGTCCTCAAGGCCTACCCGGATATGTCCGCCCAAAGCCAGAGCCGTATACATAATCGGCAGATGTCCCTTGCCTACACCAAAGGCAGACCAGGTGGAGCCCTCCGGGATTTTATCCACAAGATAGAGCAGATTTTCCGGAGTCGCCGGCATACCTCCCAGCACGCCGAGGCAGAACTGGTAGTGACACGGCGAGGAGAGCTTGCCTTTCTTTACATAATAGTCGGTGATTCCC
>CAVGEP010000126.1:0-1448 GCA_963628105.1 Alistipes communis | reverse complement strand
TATTTCAACCTCAGGCTTAATGCCCTTTTCCATATAGGCAGCCCCGATTTTTTCCAGGAACTGCGGTGAATTCATAAACACCGCCGATGGCATCCAGTTGAATGTGCCTGCGTCGTAGGAACCCATCTCGATACCCGGAACCGTCATGTGATGTTCAAAACGCTGCTCGTCCGTTGCGGGATGTTCAACCGTCCATCCTGAGGATGTGCAGTTGATGACAACATCGCAGTCCTCATGGGCGCGAATCAGCTTTACGGTTTCGTAGAATTTATCTCTGTCCATGGCGCCTTTGCCGTCATCTGCTCTCATGTGAAGATGAACGATCGCCGCCCCGTGTTCCCAGCACTCGTAGGCATCCTTTGCAATTTCTTCGGGTGTCTGAGGAATGTGATAGCCCGCAGGGGTTACGGCTCCCGTCAGCGCCGCGGTAATAATTGTTTTTTTCATGTGTTTTTTCTCCCTTCTTTTGCCTTTTGCGGTTTGCGGTTTAAAACTCGGTTTGCTAAAACTTTTTGTGCATTTTCAAAAGTTCAACCAGCATCCCGTCCCGATATGCGGTAATTTCCGAAATACTGTGTCCCACATATTCAGGCAAATCTTTCTTTAGCTCTGCCATCTGCTTTTCCGCGATATTCGGAAATGCAGATGGGGTTTCATCGAATTTGGAAAGGTCGGCAAAGATTGCGTTTGAAGAGGCGGAATATCGCCTGAGCATTTCGCCAAGTCCCAGCTCTCCTGCCCCAAGCTCGTATCCCAGCGCCGGCCCCATGATGCCCCAGCGCAGTCCCGGCCCGTAAGCCACCGCATTGTCCGCGTCTTCGAGGGTGCATACGCCCTCGGTTACAAGGGCTACTTCCTCCCGCCACAGGGCGTGTGCAAGCCGGTTTGCCACAAATCCCGGTTTGTCCTTAAGAACAAGCACCGGAGTCTTGTCGCAGGCTTTGAAAAATTCCACCGTAGCATCAACATATTTCTCCTCCGTCCATTTGCTCTTGCAAATTTCCACCAGGGGAATCAGATAGGATGGATTGAACGGATGAGATACCAAAATTCTTTCGGGATGCTTCGCTTCCCCTGCAATCATCTCCGCAGGCATTCCCGTGGAGCTTGAAGAAATAATGGCGTCTTCCGGAAGATATTCTTCCATAAGCCTTATCATTTCCCGCTTGATTTCAATCTTTTCCGGACAGTTTTCCTGGACGAAAGAAGCATTTGCGAAAGCTTTTTCCGGGTCATGGGTATAACTGATATTCTTTAAAACATCTTCGGTATCCTCTGCGATTCCATATTTCACATAGATTTCCGCAACCTGCCGAACATTTTTTTCTGCTTGAGCAAGAAAGGCTTCCTCCTTTTCAAACACGATGGTTTTTAGGCCTTTCAGTGCAAAATAGGCGGCAAATCCGCTGCCGATGGTTCCTGCGCCGCATACGGTTACGGTTTTTATC
>CAVGEP010000125.1:3915-5262 GCA_963628105.1 Alistipes communis | reverse complement strand
AGCTTAAGTACAGCACCGACACCTTTTAAGGAAAGCGGAAGGCCCATGTAAGCACCCCAGACAAGAGAGCAGCGCCAGGATGATGGGTCAAGGTAATTGCCGACGGTATCCTCCGGAATGCTGTAGCTTACAAAGTACTCCGGATAGTTCCTCTTAAGCCATATGGACAGGAAGATGCGCTCGAAGGAGGCGTTGTAGGCCCATTTGATAACAGAATCGTCAGTTAGGGCTTTAAGGATATCCTCCGGAACCTTTTCTCCCTGTGCAACATCAATTACATTGACTAGGCCATTGTTGACGGAGTACCCGAAAAGTAGAAGCTCCGCATTGGGAGAAGATGCGTATTTATAAACGCCACATTTCTTCAAGTCATAGTCGCTGTACGTTTCCACATCGATACTGAGTTCTCTTATTTTTTCCATTCGTTTCCTCCTTAGAAAAATAGGGCGGCACCATATTGCTGATGCCGCCGTAGGGTTTATTCTTCTTCGCCCTGGTCGCAGGTGCCTGTCACCAGGTCAAAGCCGATGCAGCTAAGGGATTTTTTAATGATCTCTTCGCCTTCGGAATCGTCGTCTCCATCCCTGTAGGTCCAGGTTTCAGGTTTGCCGCACCAGTTGTTGTCCTGCAGGAATTCCACGCGGTCATGAAGTACGCGGTACTCATTCATCAGAATGATGGCGGGAGCGTTCATGGCTGCCAGCTTTTTGATGCGCTCGTTTCGGTTATCTACGATGCGCAAGAAATGAATAATGTCTACCAGCCCTTCAAAGCAGCAGGTGCATTCCACAATCTTGTTCACGTCGATGCTGCGGATGCCGACATCAGGAAGCCCCAGCATCTGACGGTACATGCAGACCGCCTCGGAGCCATAGAAGAAGATCGGAAGATCCTTTGCTTCGCTAGCCGGGATAATCTTGAGCCCTGTCTCCCCTATGGTGATGACATCTGTGTTGGCAAGGAAGCGGCGGGATTGCTTTTGCTGTTTCTCGGTCATGTCATCCAGGGACTTCAGAAGAACGATAGGTTTCATAAAAGTAATGTTATTCACAGTATTTTCCTCCATAAAAGTGGGACGGTGATGAGCCGCCCCGTTGTAGTTGGTGGCGGGCGATTAGCTTAAGAAATCCTCGTCGTCTTCGATATCGAAGTCATCTTCGGCTCTGGACTTACCGCCAAGAGGCTCTCCGTCGCGGATCTTTTGCAGGTTGTTGAGCCCACAGGCGATTCCCTTGTTGCCGTTACTGTTGAATGCGTAGAAGTTCACGCTGGCTCTGCCATAGACCCCGGAGTAGACTTCGGAGCGGTCCATGATAGGCTGACGGTCTGCATCCACGATGCCAGGGG
>CAVGEP010000125.1:0-3905 GCA_963628105.1 Alistipes communis | reverse complement strand
GGCATTGATGAAGTAGCAGCCTTTATAGGCTTCATCACCCTTGCGCTCTTTGTCGCCGTCGCGGAGAGGGTTCTTGATGGAATCAAGGTCCGGTACGAACTTGCCGTTGCCCTTGAGCTTTCCTTCGCCTTCCTCGTAGGCTGCCTGGATAGCGGCCTTGACCTTGTTTACGGTTGCGGTGTCAGACTTTGGGATGATGAGGCTGACGGAATACTTCGGAGCGCCGCCGTTGATGCTCTTGGCATCCCAGACGTTTGCGTAGCTCCAACGGGTGTTAACACCGGTGATGACTTTAGTAGGGTTCTGAATCTTAGACATAAATTTTTCCTCCATATAGTTAGTTGTCTTTAAAATCGTCTGCTGCTGTGTTCATGGCCGGGCGCTTGTCCGACTCAGGAACCAGAGCGGGTTTTCCAGGCGGCTTGTAGATAAGACCGCCGAGTAGGTCTTCGAACTTCTTTTTTCCAAGAAGTGAGCTCATGGCTGTTACGCCGAGGAGCTTCTTTTCATAAGGGTCATAGCCGGCTGCACTGACGGCGGATGCAACTTGGTCCTCATCTGTGTACTTGCGGTTGGAGCGGCCTTCCACAACCTTGAAGCCTTCGTAGTGGGTTCCGGCCTGCGCCTGCACCAGCGCATAATCCTTGAGGTCGCTGCCCCAGGAGATCAGCTGGTCAATCTTTGGAAGGATGGCTGCAATCTCCATCTCGTCCAAGGTGTCCGGCATAGCGAAGTCGTACTTGGCAAGCTCCAGGTTGTACTCCGCACGCTTGCGGCAGGTTGCTTTTGCCTTGCAGAACTGGCAGTGGTCGCCAGCCTTGAACTCGCCTTTACCTTCATAGGCAAGGGCGGCAGTGGGCTTTAAGACTTCTTCAGCCCAGGAGAGCAGATCCTTTTTGCTGCAGGACCAGGTACTGATGTTGTCGCGGCGGGGCTGGAAGATCGTCATGGTGATGCGGTCGATGTCGTAAAGATCATCGAAGGCTTCCAGGGCACCAAGCGCGTAGCACATCATCTGGCTGTTCTGCTCTGCTTCCACGAGAACGCCGAGGCCATGTTTGTAGTCGATGATCTGCAGCACCTGGTCAGCAACGATAATGCAGTCGCCGGTACCGAAGCCATTCTCTACATAGCGGGAGAAGTCCAACCTCTGCTCGATGAACACCATCGGATCGGTACAGTACTTCTTAGCGGCTTCGAGCTGTTCCATCACGTAGGAGCAATACTCCTCGGCGCAGCTCTGCATCTCCGCGTTGTAATAGGTAAGGCTCTCGGTCGGGTCCTCTGTCTTACGTCCCAGTGCCTTTTCTACAAGGTAGGCACAAAGCGCATGGCAATCGGTGCCTTCCTGGGCGTAGGGAGAAGACTGATCCGGGATTCCTTCGCAGAGCTTTGCCGACGGCGGACAGTTGAGCCACCGGTGGGAAGCAGAAGCGGAAAGGAATGCGTGTTTAGCCATTGGCGATTACCTCCGCATCGGCTACAAGCGCCGCATAGTCTTCGGGCTTTACTTCGGAAAGACGGCTGGCGCCATATTTCTGAAGAAGCTCTCTGGCTTCTGCCTTCTTGCCCTTGCCGGAGAGACCGGCCATGATGCCACGAACCTCGGTGAAGCTGTACCCCTTAGCGGGAGCGGGTTCTTCCTTTGGCTCTGCCTTCTTAGCAGGAGTCGGATCAAACAGCGGTTTTGCTGCGGTCTTTGGTGCTTCCGGGATAGCTGTTTCGCTGAACAGAGCCCTCAGCTCCTTTACAGCGGTCAGGATGATTTCGGCCGTGGAAGCAGTCTTCTTATAAGAAGCAACGAGCTCTTCACCGGCCTCGATGATTTCATCCAGGGTCATTGCGTAATTCTTCATCTTACTCACTTGGTTTTTCCTCCTTTGACGTGTTCTCTTGTCTGAGCCTTACAGCCAGCCGCTTGGCAACCACGCTGATGGCGATGAGCGTATCAATCAGCTCTTCCTCAGCATTGCCAGGCGGACTGGCTTTTTCGTTTGTTGTCTGCATCTTCTTGCACCTCGCTTTCCGGATGGCTTCCTTGCCTTCCTAACTTTCTCTGGACAGTAGCGGGTGAAAATCACGGAAGTTTTTAGAACTTTTTTTTCGTGGAACTTTTCATCCCTGCCTGTCTATCTCTGGACAGCGAGTGCTCTGAATCACGGAGGAAAAAACCTCTGCGGTGTGGCAGAGGCGAAATCTGTATATAAAAAGGAAGGAAAAACTTTTTTCAGAAATTTCCGTGAAAACCCGTCGGCGTTGTCCAGAGACAGATAGAAGGACATGGAGTCCTTACTTTTCAACGAAAGGAGAACGACCGATGGGTGATTTTTTTAAGAACCAGGAAGGTTATGCTGACCCGACTGCTGGAGCGGCGGTGGCGGGAGTCATTAAGGAAGAACATAAATGGCGCCCGCTCGTTTACCTCTGCAGTCCGTATTCAGGCGATCCTCCCGGTAACACAAAGAAAGCCATCAAATACAGTCGCTTTGCTGTGGACCAGGGTGCCATACCGCTGGCGCCGCACCTGCTTCTTCCTCTTTATATGAAGGAAAGCAGCGAGCGGGAGCTGGTGATGTTCATGGACATGGTTTTCCTTGGCCGCTGTGAAGAACTGTGGGTCTTTGGCTCTGAATGGAGCGAGGGCATGCAGGCCGAAATTAGTAAGGCTAAGAAGCGACAGATGAAGATTCGATATTTCACGGAAGACTGTAAGGAGGACAGCTAAATGCAATTTACTATTTTTTCTGCGAACTGCACCGGGAACTCAGCTAACTGCAGCTATCCCAATATGCATAAGGTAGAAACGCCGGAGCAGTTAAAAAGCGCAGTGGCCCGCGACCATGTCTGCGCGACCTACGAGGGTAACTATAGAGGAAAGGACACCTTCCTTAAATCTGATGTGGTCCCGATGGATATTGATAATGACCATACGGACGACCCGGCAGAATATATCACGCCGGAGAAGTTGGACGAGCTTTTGCCGGATGTAGATTACTGCATGGTGCCAAGCCGCCATCACAACCTGCCGAAGGGCAGCCACCCGACGGCACCAAGATACCACGTGTTCTTCCCAATCCCGGAGTGCACGGATGCAGCCGCCTATGCAGAGCTTAAGGTGAAGCTCCAGAAGGCCTATCCTTTCTTTGACGACAATGCCCTGGATGCAGGCAGACTCCTTTATGGCTCAAATGCCGGTGAGGTAGTTTGGCACGATGGCTGGATGAACATCCTCGATGAGATGGGTGATGCGCTCTTTGATACGGATGCGCCGGATGAGAAAGAAGACTTTGACGCTTCCATATCCTCCGGCCCGATTTTGGAAGGCAGCCGCAACAATACAATGAGCCATTTTGCAGGACGCATCTTAAAGAAGCTCGGTGTCTGCGATAAGGCGAAGGAAGCCTATAGAGAACGCGCCAGCAAGTGCGAACCACCGCTTCCGGAGGAGGAGCTTGAAACCATCTGGAACAGCGCAGTCCGTTTCTATGAGAAGGTCTCTTCCCAGGAAGGCTACGTTGCTCCTGAGCAGTATAACGACGAGTTCAAGACCGGCGACTTGAAGCCGGAGGATTACTCCGATATGGGCGAGGCCAAGGTCATCGCTGCTACCTGCAGCATGAGACTCAAATATACCAGCGCTACAGATTTCATCACGTTCCATGGCGACCGCTGGTACGAGGATAAGCAGAAGGCTCTCGGAACCGTTGAGGACTTCCTTGATACCCAGCTTGCCGATGCCGAAGAGGCAGTCCGTCAGGCAGAGGAAGCACTTCTTTCTCTCGGCATTGATAAGGAATCCGTCAAGGGCAGATCCAAGAGCCTGAACGATGCAGTTCCGGCTAATAAGATGGGACTTCTCTTTGCACTTTTGGGTGCAGATACCTATAGGAAGTTCGTCATGAAGT
>CAVGEP010000124.1:0-5324 GCA_963628105.1 Alistipes communis | reverse complement strand
GTCTTTGCTTGCATCTTCCGATGCTCCGGCCGCAACCAGCCGTTCCCTTTCGAGTTCAGACTCGAGGCAGCATACCATTTGCGTATATCTTCCCAGCTTGTCCTTCATGATTTTTTCAATCAGGGTGCGTTGGCCCTCGGTAAATTTCTTTGCGAAAGGGGTCTTTGCTACCACAGTGAAGGTTCTATCGCCAAGATGTGCAAGCCTCGTGCCCGCGCGAATTATGTTGAAGCTGCCTGCCTCGTCCTCGCCTTCTTCGAATACCTGGTGCCAAAGCATGTCATTTTGCCTGCTCTGGTCTATCGTAGGTCTTGGCAGTGCTGTTTCGGCGCTCAGAGGGTCGTTACCTATGGGCGTATTTGCATCGGCTGCTTGCTGCTCCTTCGGAGGCCGCTCTTGATGCGGCTGCACTTGATGCGGCTGCGTCTGCGGCTGCGGGGATGCTGCAGGCTGTATGTCCCTAGCGAGCTGCCTTGCCTGGCTCTCATATTTTGGCTGCGAGGTTCTTTGCGGAAGCGGCCTTGTTTCCTGTTTCGGGGCTATCTGCATGCTCGTGCCCGAGGCAATGTTTACCAGCGCAAGCTCGAGCAAAATCCTCGGCTGCGTGGACCACCTCGCTTCGTTTATGGCCTTGGAAAGCTTCAGGATCCCGTCATTTATCTCGTCCATCGAAATGTGATCACTCTGGTCTTTTATGCGCTGAATGTTCTCGGCAGACATATTCAAAAGTTCTTCGGGATTCTTCACGAACTTGGCTATCATCAGGTTTCGGTAGTATCCGACCCAGTCTCGCATCAGAATGCGTACATCCTTGCCGTCCGCAAGCGCCTCGTCCAGCAGCTTAAGTCCCGTCGCGACATCTCTTAGAGAAGCCGCCTCCGTAAGCTCTGCGAAAAATTCTTCCCCTGCCGTTCCTATATATTCGAGCACATCGTCTCTGGAAATTTCTTTGTTACCGGAGGCCAGAACCTGGTCCAGTATGCTGAGTCCGTCTCTGACCGAGCCGTCGGCGCAGTTAGCAAGGAGCCTTAGGGCTCCATCCGAAATATCCACACCCTTTTCTTCGCAAATCCTCTTCATGCCGCCCATAATGAGGCTTGGACTCACGCGCTTGAAGTCGAATTTGAGGCAGCGCGAAAGTATCGTCTGTGGGAGTTTTTGCGGCTCCGTGGTTGCCAAAATGAACATTACATCCTCCGGCGGTTCCTCCAGGGTCTTTAGGAGCGCGTTGAAAGCCCCGGCAGAAAGCATGTGTACCTCGTCGATTATGTAGACTTTTTTTCGGCCTACGGTCGGGGGATATTTGACGCTTTCTCTGAGCTCGCGGATGTTGTCGACACCGTTGTTGGATGCCGCGTCTATCTCGATTACATCCATAAATTTGCCCTGGCTTATATCTGTGCAGTTAGCACATTGGCCGCAGGGCCGTCCGGAGGCATCGGGGCTCAGGCAGTTTACGCCCTTTGCCAGGATTCGCGCCGTGGTCGTCTTGCCCGTTCCTCGGGTTCCGCAAAAAAGATAGGCATGTCCCACCGTGTCTGAGGCGATCTGGTGCCTGAGAATTTTTACTATGTGCTCCTGACCCAAAATTTCGTCGAAAACTTCCGGTCTTTCTGCTCTGTAAAGTGCGGTATACATTCGTTCCTCCCAATATCGAAAAAATTGCCCTTAGAGAGCCGCGCTAGGCGTTGGAGAAGGCTAATCTGCGGCACATAAGAACTTCCGCTTATTGCTGCTTCCTTCCGGACCTGACAAGGTTCACGGCATCCCATTGCGCAGGACCCAAACCATGCCAGGCGAAGCTCTCTAAAGGCAATTCATCTTGTAGTATTGTAGCACAGAATACGCGCCGGGTCAAGGGTCAATAGCCGGATAACCAGTCCTTTATCGTATTTTCGTCGATTATTTCGATCCCAAGCTCGCGGGCTCTTTTATTCTTGCCTGAGGTGGAGTTTATGTCATTATTTATGAGGTACGAGGTCTTTGCGCTGACGGAGCCTGCCACCTTGCCACCGGCTCTTTCTATCTCGGCCTTTAGGGCCTCACGGTTCTCGTAATGATCGAGGGAACCTGTGATTACAAAGGTTTTCCCTGCAAGTGCCGTTCCTGCCGCCTCGAAGCTCTCGTCAAGGTGCACCTCTTTTAAGAGGTCGCATGCAATTTTTTTCTTGCTTTCCTCGGCGAAAAACCGGAGGAATGCCTCTGCCATGATTTCACCTATTCCGTCAATGGAAAGCAGGTCCTCTTTTGTCAACGTTTCTACCCGTTCCCATTTGTTTTCGCAAAACCGAGCGATCAGCCGGGCGTTTGCCGTGCCGATATTCGGGATGCCAAGGCTATAAAGAAACCTGGCAAGATCTGTATTTCGTGCATTTTCAACGGAATTTTTCAGGTTTTCGAAGGATTTCTCTCCGAAGCCCTCCATCTCTATGATTTCCTCTTTATATTTTTCCACATGGAAAATATCCGAAAGTTCCTTTATAAACCCGCGGGCGATGAGTTTTTCGATGGTCATTTCCGAAAGACCCTCGATGTTCATGGCATCTCTTGAAACAAAATGAGTAAAACTCTTGATCTGCTTTGCGAGGCATTCAGGATTCGGGCATACGAGGGTTTCCACGCCGTTGTCTGCCTTTATTTGCGTAGGGGCTGCGCATACCGGACAGTTTTTCGGGATCTCGATATTGTTTGAGCAGGTGATGTCGCCGGCGATCTGAGGAATGATCATATTTGCCTTGTAGACCGTGATCCTGTCACCGATTCCAAGCCCCAGCTCCCGCATGACGCTGATATTGTGTACCGAAGCGCGGCTTACCGTGGTGCCTTCAAGCTCTACGGGCTCAAAGATTGCAACCGGGTTGATAAGCCCCGTTCGGGAAGCGCTCCACTCGATTTCGGTGAGGGTTGTTTCTTTGATTTCGTCCTGCCATTTGAAAGCTATGGAGTCTCTCGGAAACTTCGCCGTCCTGCCGAGCGAAAGCCCGTAGGATATGTCATCATAGCTGAGGACAAGGCCGTCCGATGGGATGGGATTATCTGCTATCTTTGACTCGAAGCCGGACACTGCATCGCGAATGGTATCTGCCGTAACAGGCTCGTGCTCCACCACATTGAATCCGCGCCGCGAGAGCCACTCGAACTGCTCCGTGCGCGTCACAAAATCAGTATCTTCTGCCGATACCAGCGCGAATGCAAAAAATCTCACATGGCGGCGTGCGGTAATCTCCGTATTCAGCTGCCGAACCGAGCCTGAGCAAAGGTTGCGAGGATTCTTGTATTTGGCTCCTTCGTCTGTAATCTCGTCATTTATACGCTCAAAGTCCGCATAGGAAATTACGGCCTCGCCTCGTAGGACGAGCTTCTTCTTGAAATCTATGGCAAGCGGCAGATTCTCAAATACTCTGGCATTCGCGGTAATAACCTCGCCGATTTCACCGTTGCCGCGCGTCACAGCCTTCGCGAGCCTACCGTCCTCGTAGGTCAAAACTATCGTAAGTCCGTCCAGCTTCCACGAAAGCACGCCCTTCTGAGCGCCGAGCCATGAGGCAAGCTGCTCTACATCCTTTGTCTTGTCGAGGGAAAGCATTTTGTCTGGATGCTTTTCTTTTGGCAGATCCGAAAGAACTTCGTATCCCACGCGAACCGTCGGGCTTGTCGAAAGCGTTATGCCCGTCTCCTTTTCGAGGGCAGAGAGCTCGTCGTAGAGCCTGTCATATTCGTAGTTTGGCATGATTTCTCTGCTTTCCTGATAATATGCTTTCGATGCTTCGTTAAGAAGTTCGATCAGTTCTTTCATTCTTTCCATTTGCATGTCTGCCTTGTTTCTCCTACTTCTATATTTTTTTTAGAGGGGCGATGCCCTTTGCCATTTTCTTGCGGCCCTGTTCGTCGAAGATGATCGTTACGGTTTTGTCGTCTGCCTCCAGTACCATGCCGCTGCCGAATTTTGCGTGAGAAACTCTGTCTCCGGGCAGGAGCTCTTCGCCGATGGTTCCGCGCGCCGTCTGCTTGACCGATCGCTTCGCATATTTGAGAGGATCGTATGAGGCATTCTTTTCCTTTGCGCTGCTCGCAAAAGGTGTATATGGCGATGATGCGAATCCGTCGTAGCTTCCCGTGCTGACACCGAGCCTGTTTTGGGTCCTGCGTCCGGAAACGAAGACCGTATCCCCGGCTTCGTCCAGCAGAGACTTGTCGACCTCCCGCAGGAATATGGATTCTCGCGTATAATCTCCCCGGCCGTACATGACTCTGTAGGCTGCGCTTGTAAGGAGAAGCTTTTCCTTTGCGCGGGTCATCCCGACATAGCAAAGTCTGCGTTCTTCTTCCATTCCGGAGTCAGAGTCCATAGCCCTGTGCCCCGGGAAAAGGCCGTCTTCCAGGCCCGGCAGGAATACGACAGGAAATTCCAGTCCCTTCGCGCTGTGCATGGTCATAAGCGTAACCTTGCCCGCCGACTCGTCGTACTTATCCGCATCGCTGTCCGTGGCAACCTTTTCGAGGAATTCTTCGAGGCTGGCTGCCTCGCCTGCCTTTGCTTTTTCTTCCTCGTAGTCGTAAATAAATGATTTGAAGTCCATCAGATTTTCGATTCTGCTTTCGGCCTCCTGCGTATTTTCGTTTTCGAGGGCTTTCATGTATCCGGTTCGCACGAGCAAATTATCATATATGTCAGAAACTCTGAGATTTTCTTTTTCCTGCCTGCAAAGCAGGAGCACCTCCATCATCTGCCGCACCGGCCCCGCGGACTTCGATGGGAGGCTGCACAGGATTTCGCCGTCCGCAAGGGTGTCAAACAGGGATTCGCCTCTTACCCTCGCCAGCGCCTCCAGCTTTCCGAGGGTGGTTGGTCCGATTCCACGTTTGGGCTCATTTATTATCCGTTTCAGCGCAAGGTCATCCGCCGGGTTTGCGACAAGGCGCATATAGCAGATCATATCCTTGGTTTCCTTGCGGTCGTAGAAACTGAAGCCTGATAGAATCTGGTATGGGATCCCGCGCCTTTTCAAGGCGTCCTCAAATAGCCTCGACTGGGCGTTGGTTCTGTAAAGAATGGCAAAATCGTCGTAGGTACGGTTTCTGCCTTTCAAAAGGTCGATTTCCTGGGCTATGTAATATGCCTCTTCTTTGTCACTATCGCATCTCCTATATACGATTTTGTCTCCCGCATCCTTTGAGGTCCAGAGCTTCTTCTGTTTTCTGCCCCGATTGTTTCTGATGACTGAATGGGCTGCCGCCAGGATGTTTCCGTATGAGCGATAGTTTTGTTCCAGCTTGATGACCTTTGCGTCCGGGAAATCCTTTTCGAAGTCCAAAATATTCTG
>CAVGEP010000123.1:0-5361 GCA_963628105.1 Alistipes communis | reverse complement strand
GACTGGAAGACCGCATGACCGAAAAGGTAAAACTCCTTTCCGGAGGTCAAAGACAATCCCTGACCCTTTTCATGGCGGTGATTGCAAAGCCGAAGCTCCTACTTTTGGACGAGCATACGGCGGCCCTTGACCCTGCGGCTGCGGCAAAGGTGCTGGAGCTTACGGATGTGTTCGCTTCGGAGCCGGGAATGTGCACCCTGATGATCACCCATAATATGAAAGACGCTCTCCACTACGGCAACAAGACGATTTTGATGAAAAACGGCAAAATCGCCATGGAGCTTTCCGGCGAAGAACGCAAGGCAATGACGGTGGAAAAACTCATAGAAAAATTCAGTATAGACAGCGACAGAATGCTGCTGTAGATGCAAAAAAATAATCAACTCCGAAGAGCATATCCTCGGAGTTTTTATTTAACCTACTTAAACCGGAAAGCCCGATGCTTTTATTGACCGGTACAGTCTACTTTTCTTGACTGGTACAATTACCCTTGTATAGGTGCAAATAATACGAAAATT
Source organism: Alistipes communis (assembly GCA_963628105.1). Taxonomy (GTDB): domain Bacteria; phylum Bacillota; class Clostridia; order Peptostreptococcales; family Anaerovoracaceae; genus CAG-238. Next base: position 4,843 of record CAVGEP010000123.1, on the reverse strand, counting down.
TAACCCTGTGTAGGTGCAAATAATTCGAAAATTTACCCATGCGTAGGTGCAAATAATTCAAAAAAATAACCCTCTGTAGGTGCAAATTATGCCTACTTAAACAGGAAAGTCCGCTGCACATATACCTTGCTTGCAAAGGAGAGGGCGAAGTTTTCCATGAGATATTTGTTGTCGCGACCGGGGATTTCCTCGTTCCGGATATGCACCTCTCCGGAAAAGACATGGGACAGGGCGGTTTCGATGGCTTCACAGAAGCGGTTGTAGGTGATTTCGGTGGTTTCCAGGCTGATGCCAAGCTTAATGAGTTTGCCGATTTCTTCCGTGGAATAGCAGTTTTTGAGAATGTAGACCACGATGATCATTGCCACGGAGAGCTTGGGATATTTCTTGTTCACGGGAGCGTCCACGATTTTGGCTTTGACATAGTTATTCACCATGCTCTTTGTCAGAGGCGCGGCGCCGATGCAGGCGAAAAAAGTCCCAAAGGTATCGTCAATCAGCGCCACCACCTGATCCATGTAAAGATCAATGGAGGGAAGTTCTGCCCACCTCGGGATATGAAAGCTTTTCATGATATCGTCAGACATTGTATTTTTTGTACGCATTTTTTCACCTCTTTGTATACTATATCACACAAAAAGCAGGCTGTAAAGGTTGACATTGTATGCATTGCGTGTTAAGCTAGTATCGAATACTAGGTAAAGGAGAAACCTGATGGATTATAAAGAAAGAAAAGCCTTTGAGCTTAAAAGAGCCGAGGACTTTATCGCAAGCATCAACGCGATGGACGACCCGGATATTATGTATAAAGTCAGCCACCCGATTACAGACCTCAAGGACATGATGAACAAGAGCCTGGAAAGATACGGCGCAGATCATGTGGCATTCAAACAGCGTTTTGCGAAGAACGAACCTTTCCGTGAAATCACCTACGGGCAGACCCTGGAAGATCTGAACGCACTGGGAACAGAGCTTATCGAACTGGGGCTGAAAGACAAGAGAGTCGCGGTAATCGGCGACAACTGCTACCAGTGGGCGTCTTCCTACCTTGCAATCACCTGCGGATTGGGAGTCGTGGTACCTCTGGACAAAGAGCTGGGAGCCGGCGAGCTTGAACAGCTCATCAAAGAAGCGAACTGCGAGGGAATCTTCTTCACGAAAAAGTTCCTCAGCATTTTCCAGGATATAAAGGAAAGAGGCGAAACAAACCTCAAGGTTCTCGTAAATTTAAATGCGGAAAAGGAAGAAAACGGTGTATTTTCCTGGTCACAGCTCATCGAAGAAGGCAAGAAATTAGTTGCAAATGGCGATCGCCGCTATCTTGACGCGGAAATGTATCCGGACGAAATGGGCGTTCTGCTCTTTACATCGGGAACCACGGGAATTGCCAAGGGTGTAATGCTTTCCCAGACGAATATCTGCTGCGACCTGATGAGCGCACCGACCCTGCTGGACACCAACGAAAGGGACACTTTCTTCAGCGTATTGCCATTGCACCACACCTACGAATGTACCTGCGGCTTCCTTATGCCGATGTACAAGGGGGCTTGCATAGGCTATTGCGAGGGACTGAAATACATTCAGAAGAATCTGCAAGAGATCAAACCGACCTTTTTCCTGGGCGTGCCTCTTATCTTCGAGATGCTTTACAAGGCGATCTGGAAGAATATTCGCAAGCAGGGCAAGGAAAAGGCTGTGCGCAAAATTTTGAAGCTTAACAAGACAACCTCAAAGGTTGGACTCAATCTCAATAAAATACTGCTAAAGGACATTTTGCAGGTCTTCGGCGGCAACATGGACATGATTATCGCAGGAGGCGCGGCAATCGACCCGCAGATTTTGCAGTTTTTCCGCGACCTGGGCATCATGGCGGTGCAGGGCTACGGCCTTACGGAATGCGCGCCTATGGCAGCTCTTAACCAAGACCTTCATCCCCGCAACGATTCGGTAGGCCACGTGCTTCCGGGAGTTGAAGTCAAGATCGTGGACAAGAACGAGGACGGCGTAGGGGAAATTTGCCTCAAGGGGCCGAATGTAATGATGGGATATTACAATATGCCGGAGGAAACCGCAAAGGTTCTGATTGACGGTTGGTTCCATACGGGCGACCTTGGGTACCTGGACGGGCCGTATATTTACATCACCGGCAGAAAGAAAAATGTTATCATAACCAAGAACGGCAAGAATGTATTCCCTGAGGAGCTTGAATACTACCTCGGCAAGGTTTCCCTCGTGTCAGAATCCATGGTTTGGGCGGCCCAGGACGAAGCGGGGCAGGACGACCTCATCGTAGCCACCATCAAGCCGGATATGGAAGAGGTGGAAGCGGCAATCGGCAAGGAAGCCGCAGAAGACCCGGCTCAGGTGGAAAAACTCATGTGGCATGAGGTGGACAAGATAAACGAAGAACTTCCTTTCTTTAAGAAAATCAAAAAAATCAACATCCGCAAGGAGGAATTTGAAAAGACCACGGGCAAGAAGATCAAGAGATTCGTGGAGGCGAACAAGTAGAATTAGCCGGATACAGGCGGACAAAACAGATAAGGATATAATAGCGAGGCGACCCCCTTATACACGGGGCCGCCTCGAACTGTTTGAGCAGCAGAGTAAGCTGTGCGAGTTTTCGATTTCACCCAAACTCCAAGGAATGAGCTGATAACAATCGCAGGCGGTGAGTGTTTGGCGAGTGTGCGAACTGGCATTTTGAACTTTCGAGGCACCAAAGGTGCTGAGAAAGTCACCTTTCAAAATTACGGTAACGGGAGCGAAAACAAAGCAGTTCGCACCTCGCTTCGTGAGACGCGTAGCGGTTGTCAGCGAGTTTCGATAGGAGTTTGGCAGCGAAATCGAACTGTTTGAGCAGCAAAGTAAGCTGTGCGAGTTTTCGATTTCACCCAAACTCCAAGGAATGAGCTGCTAACAATCGCAGGCGGTGAGCGTCTGGCGAGTGTGCGAACTGGCATTTGTTTTCGCACTATGCGAACTTCGCAAGCCGCCCCAGCGTGCGCTCACGCCCGAGAATCTGCTGGATTTCCCAAACATCAGGCGACTGCTGCCTGCCCATGAGCGCCACGCGGATAACCGTGCTGACATGTCCTACGTGACCCTTGTACTGCTCAGGATTCTTCTTGAAGTCCTTTGGCTTTGCCGCGTAGCCAAGCTCCGTGGCGATTTCGCGGATCTTTCCGAACCATTTTTCCTGGTCGTCCGAATGATCGTAGGACTCAAGATACTTCGAGATGATGAGCGAAACATCCTCTGCCGCCTCCTGCGGGAATTCATCCTGGATTTCAAACATATCATCAAAGAAATAGCTGATATTATTTATAATCTGCTTCGCATAAATATGATCTTTGCGAGGATTGCGTTCCTCGGCTCTGCCTATATCCAAGATTTTCTCAAGATAAGCGCGATCATCGAAAATCGGTGCAAGCTCCGGCCGGAATTCCTCCGACCACGCCTTCAGGAAGTCAAAGATCTCAGAGGCCGGAATCTTGAGAAGCACATCCTTGCTCACGTCATTGAGCTTGTTTAGGTCAAAGAGAGCACCGGAATTGCTCATTTTGTCCGTCGTAAATTCAAATTCGTCAATATCCGCATCAGGGTTTGCGATGCGCCACTCCTCGAAGTTGGAGTTCAAAATTGTAAGCAAATATTCGCGTACAGCCGCGGGATGATATCCCTCGTTTCTGTAGTAGTCCAGCGAAAGCTCAGGGTCTTTGCGCTTGGAAAGCTTGCGCTTGTTACCTTCCTCGTCCAGCTTCATAAGCTGCGCCGTGTGGCAATATGTCGGAAGCTCCCAGCCCAGTTTATCAAAAAGCTCCACGTGAATCGGCAGGGACGGAATCCATTCCGCACCGCGCACCACATGGGTCGTGCGCATAAGATGATCATCAACCACATGCGCAAAATGATAGGTAGGGATGCCCGTTGCTTTGAGCAGAACCGTATCCTGGTCGTTCACGGGCATGTCGAGAGTTCCGCGGATGGCATCCTCGACCCGGAAACGGCGGATTTGATCCTCCGGCAGGCTCATGTCTCCGTCGGACTTGAGACGTATTACATAAGGTTTGCCTGCCGCAAGGTTTGCCTCAATTTCTTCCATGGTGAGGTTTCTGCCTGCCGCCCACTTGCCGTAAATGCCGGGATTCGCTTTTTCTGCCTCCTGCTTCGCATGAATTTGCGCTATGTCTTCTTCTGTAAGAAAACAAGGGTAGGCGTGTCCCTCAGAAACAAGCTTCTTGGCGAAACATTGATAAATTTCGCCGCGGTGGCTCTGCGTGTAGTCGCCATATTCCCCTATATCGCCATCCATTGTCGCACCTTCGTCAAAATTGATGCCGAAAAATCTGAGGGAATTGATTATAACCTCGACAGCCCCTTCTACATAGCGTTTGTCATCCGTGTCCTCGATTCTGAGGAAAAATTTGCCGCCGGACTGATGGGCGAGCCTTTCGTCAACAAATGCCCCGTAGAGATTCCCAAGATGAATGAATCCCGTCGGACTCGGACCGAGCCTTGTTACCTTTGCTCCCTCAGGAAGGTCGCGCGCCGGATAAAGCAGCTCGTAGTCCTGCGGGGTTTTCGTGATGTGCGGAAAGAGAATTTCCGCTAATTTTTCGTAATTCATATTTATTTATCCTCCGTGAATATGGCAAGGCACGCGCAAAATCGCTGCCTGCCGCAAAATCAAATATTCCGACACTCTATTATATATGCAAAAGCGCAAAATGGCAAGATTTTGGAAGCACAAAAAAGCTTGCTTTTTCGCACCCGTAGGTGATAAAATATAATGACAAGTTGCGGGCGTAACCCTACCACCGCAATTGGACAGGGGGACAAT
>CAVGEP010000122.1:0-5401 GCA_963628105.1 Alistipes communis | reverse complement strand
CCAAATAACCTTTCTTAAATATTTGTCGCGAAAATGCTCTCGCTCTTTAACTTTGCTATGTCAAAATGATAAGCCATATAGCTCTTCATAATAACTGTCAGTTCCTGTGAAATTCCATCCTCCAGCGCGATTTTTTCGAATGCGGAAAACGGCTCACTGCGAAAATATTTTAATATATCTACTATACCAAAATTTACGTCATAAATCAATGCTTCATTCGTGGTTGTTTTGCGAAATTCTTTCGCACAGTCTTCGCAGAGTATGCCTCCCTCGCGGACGCTAAAAAATTTGCCTTGCGCCTCTTTTGAGCAGCATACGCATCTGTCGAGCCGGGGCTCGGTTCCAAGCGATGCCAGCAGCTTTACGATATATGCAAGCACGAGCGTATCGTGCTTTTTCTTGCGAGTCTCGAGTGCCTCCATGAAATCGAGTAGGTTCCTAAAAATCGCCGGCGCCGGCTGCTCATCTGCCAGGATTTTTTCCGTCAGCTCGAGCACATACGATGCGGCCATATACTTGTCCAGGTCCTCGCCCAGGCCGTAGAAGCTCTTGATGACCTGAGCATTGTCAAGATTATAGCTGTCCCTGCCCTTGAAGATCTCGTATCGTCCGTAGGTAAAGGGCCGAATCGCAAGTGCGGACTTGTTTCTGCCGCTTTCCTTTGCACCCGTTCCCAGGCTTATCTTCCCAAACTTTCGTGAAAATATGAGTATCATTCGCCTGCCGTATGTCGTTTTTGTCTGTCTGAGGACGATTCCCTCGGTGTCGGCTATCATCTTTCGAGACCGTCCTTGTAGCCGAAGTTTGAAAGGGCAAAGTCAGAGTCCCTCCAGTTTTCCTTTACCTTGACCCAAAGCTCAAGGAATACCTTTGTACCCAGCAGAGCCTCGATTTCGAGCCTGGCGCTCTTTCCGATTCCCTTTAGTTTCTTGCCCTCTTTACCTATAATTATACCCTTGTGGGACTTTCTCTCGCAATAAATCACGGCTCCGATTCGGGTAATGTTTTTTTCTTCTTTGTAGCTTTCGATTTCTACCGCAACGCCGTGCGGCACCTCGTCCTCGAGATATAGCAGGATTTTTTCCCGTATAATTTCGCTGACGATGAAGCGCTCCGGATGGTCGGTTATCATGTCCTCCGGGAAATACATAGGACCTTCGCCGAGAAAATCCTCGATCCTGCCAAGCTGCCTGTCAACATGGGTCCCGTCCAGCGCCGAAATCCCAAGAACATCCTCAAATATTCCCATATTGCTGTATTCTTCGTAGGTTTTGCGGAATTCCTCGGGCTCCATCTTGTCTATTTTGTTTATGACAAGGACCTTGGGAGTTTCTACTTCCTTTAGTTTTTCGAGGATGTACCGGTTGCCCGGGCCCTTTTCCAGGGGTTCATCCACGAGGAAAAGTATCACATCCACTTCCTTGAATGTATTTATGGCAGATTCTGTCATGAATTCCCCGAGCTTGCTGTGGGGCTTGTGGATCCCCGGCGTGTCTATAAAGACCATCTGCACACCGCGGTCGTAGTCTCCCTCTGGAATCTTTGTATAAATCCCTCGAATCGTATTTCGCGTGGTCTGAGGCTTGTCCGTGGTAATAGCGATTTTTTCTCCGAGCACCGCGTTGAGAAGCGTAGACTTCCCTACATTGGGCCTTCCTATTATTCCAATAAATCCTGTTTTCATCAAAGCTTGAATCCCTCCGGCAAAATTTCGTCCATGGTATATACTCTGAGACTATCCACATCATTTCCCGTGATGATCTTGAACTCGTCATCGCAGAATTCCCTCATGAACTGTCTGCAGATCCCGCAAGGCCAGGCCTGTCCATCCTCGCTGACTATAGCGATGGCCTCGAAGTCGCTCTCCCCCTCGGAAATCGCCTTGACAAATGCGGTCCTCTCGGCGCAGATTGTCGCTCCGAATGAGGAATTTTCAACATTGCATCCGGTATAAACCTCTCCCTCTTTTGTAAGAAGCGCCGCCCCTACTTTGAATTTGGAAAACGGAGCGTAAGCCCTCGGGAGCATTTCCTTTGCCATCTCATACAAATCTCGATACATCATCTCTTATACCTCCCCTCGCGATAGTCCTATATGCAGCATAATTTCCTCTTCGCGCCTGCGCATTTCCTGTTTTTCGTCTTCTTCCATATGGTCGTAGCCCAAAAGATGCAGCACGCTGTGAGTGAATAGATAGACCAGTTCTCTTTCGAAGGAATGTCCGTATTCGGCCGCCTGCTCCCGTGCCTTTTCTTCGCAGATTACCACATCCCCGAGGCAGATTTCGCCCACCTCCGGGATTTCCTCCTCAAGATTTTCATACTGCGGAAAGGAAAGCACGTCCGTGGGGCTGTCTACGCCGCGATATTCCCGGTTAAGCTCGTGGATCTCATCGAGGCTTACAAATGTTACGCTGAGCTGGCACCTTGCCTTGTCGAGCTTATGCGCATTGTCGAGCTCTTGCGCATTGTCGAGTTCTTGCGCATTGTCGAGCTTATGCATATTCTCGGAGTCTACGGCATATTCTGCCGCTTCTGTCATCTTCGCCAGCAGCTCCTCAGTTGCCGTATATCCCTCTTCAAAATATATTTCCATTATTCCTGTATTTCCTCCGGATATTTCTTATAATATTGGTCGTAAGCGTTTATGATCTTCTTTACGAGTTCGTGGCGCACCACGTCCGTGTCCTTCAGGTGGCAAATATCTATGTCCCGAATATTTTTCAGCACACGCAGTGCCTCCACAAGTCCGGATTTTTTCCCCCGGGGCAGGTCTATCTGGGTAATGTCCCCTGTGACTACCACCTTTGAGCCAAAGCCCATACGGGTAAGGAACATCTTCATCTGCTCCCTGGTGGTATTCTGCGCCTCATCGAGGATTATGAACGAGTTATCCAGCGTCCTGCCCCTCATGTATGCCAGAGGAACCACCTCGATGACTTCTTTTTCTTTGAGTCTCAGCGCCGCATCTCTGCCAAGGACATCGTACAGAGCATCATACAGGGGCCTTAAGTATGGGTCAACCTTGTCCTGAAGATCCCCGGGCAGGAATCCCAGCCTTTCGCCCGCCTCTACCGCGGGCCTGGCCAAAATTATTTTCTGGACTTCTTTATTTTTATATGCGTTGATTGCCATGGCTACGGCGATATAGGTTTTGCCGGTTCCCGCAGGTCCCACGCCGAAAACGATGTCTTTCTTTCTAATGCTCTCAACGTAATTTTTCTGTCCGAGGGTCTTGGGCTTCAGGGGCTTTCCCTTGTGCGTAAAGCAGATTACGTCCTTGTCTACGCGGCTTTCTCTATATGAAATTCCCTCTCCTGCAAGAGAAATAATATATTGGACCTTTTGTCTGTCCAAAGTCTCTCCCGCATCGAGCGCACTCATAAGCTCCTGCAATATCTTCTCGGCCTTTTCTATGGCCTCATCGCTTTCTGCCTTGAGTATCAGAGCATCATCCCTTTGGAATATATCCGCACCCGTGGCTTCTTTTATATAGTCAAGATTCGCATCCAGGTTCCCAAAAAGCTCGCTCCTGTCGATGGCCCTGCTAATCTGAATTTTTTTGTCCAACTGCTATCTCCTGTTTTCTCATAATCTCCGGGCGGGCTCCAAGGCCTCTCGCCCTCTTCTATTATATTTTCTTTTACCCGAAAATTCAAACTTTTATTTAATATTTCTGCATTTTTTCACAAAAATCCTTGCGAATTGTGTGGAAAAAGTGTATAATACTTTCGTTATAGGCGGACGACCGCTTTCGGCTTGATTATTTCATATAAGTCAGGAGGTGAATTGGAATATGGCACAAGTTATCGTAAGAGAAAACGAAAGTTTGGAATCTGCTCTTAAGAGATTCAAGAGATCCTGCGCAAGAGACGGCGTTATGAGCGAACTTAGAAAAAGAGAGCATTACGAAAAACCAAGCGTAAAGAGAAAGAAAAAATCTGAAGCCGCTAGAAAAAAGGCTAAGAAATACTAAAATATATTAGAATATAAGGTCATTTCTTGCCTAGGCTTGACTTGCACTGATTGTCGGATACGGCATTTGGCATACGACATGCGGCATTAACGTTCGGCATTCGGCATTCGTCATTCGGCATTCGTCATTCGGCATTCGTCATTCGGTGCTTCCGGATAGCTTAGTCAAGGCTTCACGAATAGAGGTGAATTAAATGGCAATAAAAGAAAAACTTATGGCAGACTTCAAAGAGGCCATGAAAGCCCACGATGAGGTCGCCAAGAATACGATAAGTTTTGCGCGGGCTGCAATCAAACAGTACGAGGTTGATAGCCGCACGGAACTTGATGATGATGGCATTGTAGCAATTTTGTCCAAACAGGTTAAGATGAGAAAAGATGCCCTCGCTGATTTTGAAAAAGCCGGAAGAGAGGACCTTGTCGCCTCCTATCAATCAGAAATCGAAATTTTGAAAAAATATCTGCCTGAGCAGCTTTCGGACGATAAGCTCCGCGAAGTGATCGCAGAGCAGGCCGCAGGGCTCGGTATCGAGGGCGGTATGCAAAACATGGGCAAGCTCATGGGTCCCGTGATGGCAAAGGTCAAAGGCCTTGCCGACGGAAACAAGGTCAAAGAGCTGGTTCAGGAATTTCTGAAAAAATAGAGAATACTTTCTAAATCATGGAGCTGCCTACGGCTTGATTAACTCAACGGGTCGAAGGCGGCTCTTTTGTTTTTCTCTTGTTTTGGCTAAGACTTGCAAAAAAGCGCCTCTCGAATTTTGAGTTCAAGAGCGCTTTATATACAGAATGCCGCATAAAGCGGTACAATCTTTTTGCTACTTTCAAAGCCGAAGTTTTTAGCAGAAAGCTTGATAGCATAGGCAGGTTTATATGTTTCCATATATACCTTCAAGCTCTTGGCTCTGGTGTTATCGGCGGATTTGACTTCGATAGGAATGAGCTGACCGTCACGCTGAATGATAAAATCAATTTCAGCGCCTCGCGTCGACTCCCAATAGTAAGTACGGTAGCCGCTTGCGGTAAGCTGCACATTGACATAATTTTCGGTCATGCCTCCCTTAAAATCGTTTAGTTCCTCGACCATGTAGATAACATCGTCGGGAGCTAAATCTTTCTTGGCACAAAGAAGTCCCAAATCGGATACATAAATCTTGAAGGAATCAATATCACGGTAGTTTTCAAGTGGTTTTTTCACTTGGAGAGCCTTGTAAACCCGCGACGCAATACCGGATAAGCACAGCCATTCAATCGCATTTTCAAATTCGGAAGCCCTCCCGCCTTTTTTTATAAGCTTATATTGAAATCGGGTATTCTTCTTTGAAAGCTGCACGGTAATATTATCATAGGTAAGCCTGGTTTTTTTGATTTCGTTCGAGTTGTTGTACTTGCTCATATCGTTGAGATAGCTTGCCAGTATCGTATCC
>CAVGEP010000121.1:0-5405 GCA_963628105.1 Alistipes communis | reverse complement strand
GGTGGCGCATCCCGTCTATACCACGAGCAAGAATTCCTATCACACGGAAGCCGAGAAGGACGTGGCGAACACGCTGGTCGCTACCGACTTTAAGGACCCGCCGACCATCTCCGAAGAACCGTACTACATCGTCCGCAGGCTCACGCCGACCGAGTGCGCGAGACTGCAGGGCTTCCCGGACTGGTGGTGCGATGATCTCGGTACGGCAAAACCGTCCGATGAGGAACTGTACTATTGGTACAAGGTGTTCGAGACATGGCGGCTGGCTACCGCTCCCGACAGCAAGCCCAAGACTTCAAAGCAGATAAAGAAGTGGCTTGCCGATCCGTATTCCGACTCTGCGGAGTATAAGATGTGGGGCAACGGCGTGGCTCTGCCGTGCGTGGTTTTCGTGCTTTCGGGCATTGTGTATTACTCACAGTTTCCGACCGAATAATCCGGCGGTAATTCTACAGAGAAAAATCCGATATTCGCTTGCTATTCAGGGGCTTTAGAGTGATGTATATACACGCCGAAAGGCGCAGAAAACAAGCGAAAACGGAGGTAAACGCAATGCAGGTAAAGTACAACGTAACAGGCGCAAAGCGCAAGGAACTGGTAAAGATCATCGCCGATATCACGGGAGCGAAGGCTGAATACAAATTCATGCCGACCTGCAACTACGAGATCGACTACTTCACGGTCACCAAGGACGGGACGCTCCTTTTTGATGACCGCGCCGACAGCGAGGAGGTCGAGCAGGTGCTTGAGGTCATTGCCGCCGCAGGTTTTGAATGTGAGCCGCAGGACGGCGGGGATTCGGAGGTCGAGAAAGAATCCGAAACCGAAGACAGCGCGGCACAGGACGAAAACGTAGGGCTTACGGTGGAGGTTCCGTTCGATAAGGTCAATGTCGGGAACCTCACGAAACTGCTGGACGCAAAAGGCAGCCTTATCCGAAAGGCGCTGGGCGTGAGCGACATCCGAATCGAGATGAAGGAAGACCGCGTGGCATTCCCTTGGTTTTCCGAGGTCGATGCGGATTCTGCGAGAGCATATACGCACTTCATCGCCGCACTCTGCGAAATGAGCAGGAACGCCAAACGAGTGACCGCCACGGAAAAGGAAGTGGACAACGAGAAGTATGCGTTCCGCTGTTTCCTCCTGCGGCTGGGATTCATCGGAGAGGAATACAAGGGCGAGCGGAAAATCCTGCTGAAGAACCTCACAGGCTCCTCGGCTTTCAAAAACGGAGGTGCGGAGCATGAGATTTCCGAGTAAAGAAACGGTAGAGCGTATCCGCAGGGAGTACCCGGCGGGCGCACGGGTGGAACTGGTACGGATGGAGGATGTGCAGGCTCCGCCTGTCGGAACGAAAGGCACTGTCCTCGGCGTGGACGATACCGGCTCCCTCCTCATGCGGTGGGACACGGGCAGCGGACTGAACGTGGTATACGGCGAGGATATCGTTCGAAAAATCGTGGGCTGATCTACACAATTTGAGCCGATTGTTTCGGCAGATAATCGTGTACATTATGGCGAGAATTAACTTGATATAAGTGTGCTTCAGAGTGATATATAGACATACCAAAAGGGAGCAAAACCCGCAGAAATAAAGGATTTCAAGGAGGCACACACCATGAACGCAAGGACAGAGAGACAGATCACCGAGATGAAGAATCAGACCATCGGGGTCGAGGTAGAGATGAACAGCATCAAGAGGAACAAGGCAGCGCAGGTTGCCGCCGACTTCTTCGGAACAGGCAGATACGAGAACACAGCAGGTCGAAACGGATACATGACCTGGTCGGCTTGGGACAGCGAAGGACGCGAGTGGAAATTCCAGAGGGACGTTTCAATCAGCGGACCCGATGATGAAAAATGCGAGATGGTCACGCCGATCCTCCGCTATAGCGACATCGAAACCCTGCAGGAGCTTTGCAGACAGCTTCGACACGCAGGTGCGAAGAGCGACGCAAGCCGGGGATGCGGAGTTCACATCCACATCGGAGCGAACGGTCACACGCCGCAGACACTCCGCAACCTCGCAAACATCATGGCAAGCCACGAAAGCCTTATCGCCGAGGCATTGAAGCTCGACAGCTACCGCATAAGCCGCTACTGCCGCACGGTAGACCCGAATTTTCTGCAGAAGGTCAATCGCAAAAAGCCGAGGACGATGGCAGACCTTGCGGACATCTGGTACACCTCGCAGGGGGCAAGCTACGGACGGTCACAGCACTACAACGACAGCCGCTACCATATGCTCAACTACCATGCTACTTTCACCAAGGGCACCATCGAGTTCAGACTTTTCCAGTTCGATGAGCCGACAGCAGAGCGCAAAGGCGGCATCCACGCAGGACAGCTGAAAAGCTACATTCAGCTTTGCCTCGCACTCAGCCAGATGGCAAAGGATGTGCGGACAGCAAGCCCGAAGGAACAGCAGAAAGAGAATCCGAAATACGCCATGAGGACTTGGCTCCTCCGGCTCGGTTTCATCGGAGAAGAGTTCGCAACGGCGAGGGACTTCCTTACTCGCAACCTTTCCGGGGACACGGCATTCAGGCACGGCAGAGCAGCTGCTTGAAGGACGCAGCCCAGAGGTCCACGCTTTTGACCGCTACGGCGGTCTTAAGGTGGTAGAAGGACATTTTCTTCGGAAAGGACGGTAACGATTATGGCAAAGAGATACTACATCGCTTACGGCAGCAACCTCAATGTACCGCAGATGCGGATGCGCTGTCCCCACGCAACGATACTCGGTACGGCGAATCTTACGGGATGGGAGCTGCTTTTTAAAGGGAGCAAGACGGGTTCCTACCTTACAATTGAGGAATGCGAGGGCGGCACGGTTCCCGTGGTGATATGGGAAGTGACGGAACTGGATGAGGCGGCACTTGACCGCTACGAAGGCTGCCCCACCTTCTATTACAAGAAGGACATCAAACTTCGGTACAAGGGCATCCGAACGGGAAAGCGCAGGACGGTGACGGCATTCGTCTACATTATGCACGAGGAGCGTCCCATCGGAGTTCCGAGCAATTTTTATATGAGGACTTGCCTTGAGGGATATGACACTTTCTTCTTTAACAAGAGGGTGCTGATCAATGCTTACAATAAATGCAGGGAGGTATGCGGTTATGAAGGATAATGTGATTAGGATGGCAGTCTGCCCGCTGTGTGGAAGAACCTACCACGGTGTTCCGGCGATTTCGAGAACGGACAATGAAACGCTCATTTGTCCTGACTGCGGGACGCGGCAAGCTCTCCAGTCAATCGGTGTGGATGCCGATGAACAGGAGCATATCATCAAGACAATCCACCGCCATACGCAGGAATAATATACACAGTTTTTACCTCGGATATTGGTGTAGATTATGGCTCGGAAAGCCGCAGAAATGACTTGCTATTATGTGCCTTCAGAGTGATATATGTACACACCGAAAGGGACAACACCGAAAACGGAGGACAAAGACCATGACAATCAAGGATGCAATGAGAAAATACAGACTGCCGAATCCCACCACGCCGGAGGATTTGGAATGCAGATGGAGCAAGCTGCTGACCTTTGGAGATAGGGTGGTCATCGCGGGATACTTCTACAATGGGCAGAACAAGCCCTGCTACTTCGGAGCGACCTACGAATTCCTTGACGATGACCATACCTGCGAAGGAACCATCGGGCTGCGCTCGGCAAGCGAGGTCGAGTTCGAGGATGACGGACACGCCATAGCTTGGGCTATGCAGCAGTAAACACAAAAAGCGGATAACAACAGGGACGGGCCGGAAGGCTCTGTCTCTCATAGAGAAAGATTGAAGGAAGGCTTGCCATTGGCAGGTCATTTTTTATGCCATTTTGGAGGTGGTGAGAATGCGAAAACTGAAGAAATACAAGCCCACCGAGTTCATGGCGAAGACATCTCACTACGATAAGGAAGCCGCCGACTACGCTGTCATGTTCATCGAGTCGCTCTGTCACACCAAAGGCACATGGGCGGGTAAGCCCTTTGAACTGATTGACTGGCAGGAGCGGATCATACGGGACATTTTCGGAATTCTGAAACCGAACGGCTATCGGCAGTTTAACACGGCGTATATCGAGATACCGAAAAAGCAAGGCAAGAGCGAACTTGCCGCAGCGGTGGCACTCCTGCTTCTCTGCGGTGACGGCGAGGAACGCGCCGAAGTGTACGGATGCGCCGCAGACCGCAACCAGGCAAAGATTGTGTTCGATGTCGCTGTGGACATGGTGCGGTTCTGTCCGGCTCTCTCCAAGCGTGTGAAGATACTGGAATCGCAGAAGAAACTCGTGTATAAGCCGACCAATTCATCCTATCAGGTGCTTTCGGCAGATGTGGCGAACAAGCACGGTTTCAATACACACGGCGTCATTTTTGACGAGCTGCATACTCAGCCCAACCGAAAGCTGTTTGACGTCATGCTCCAGGGTTCCGGAGATGCGAGGATGCAGCCGCTTTACTTCCTGATCACCACGGCGGGCAACGATACGAATTCCATCTGCTACGAGGTGCATCAGAAAGCCTTGGACATACAGGCGGGACGGAAGGTCGATCCCACATTTTATTCCGTTATATATGGCGCGGCGGAGGATGAGGACTGGACGGACCCGGAGGTCTGGAAGAAAGCCAATCCCTCCCTCGGCATCACGGTCGGTATCGACAAGGTGAAAGCCGCTTGTGATTCCGCAAAGCAGAATCCCGGTGAGGAGAACGCTTTCCGGCAACTGCGCCTTAATCAATGGGTAAAGCAGTCGGTCAGATGGATGCCGATGGACAAGTGGGACGCCTGTGCGTTCCCCGTTTCCGAGGACGATCTGGAAGGCCGTATCTGTTACGGCGGGCTTGACCTTTCAAGTACCACTGATATTACGGCATTCGTTCTGGTGTTCCCGCCGCAGGACGAGGAGGACAAATACAGTGTCCTTCCTTATTTCTGGGTGCCGGAGGAGACGCTCGACCTTCGTGTAAAGCGCGACCATGTTCCCTACGACCTTTGGGAGCGGCAGGGTCTTCTCATGACCACGGAAGGCAACGTGGTGCATTATGGATACATCGAAAAGTTCATCGAACGGCTCGGAGATCGTTTCAACATCCGCGAGATTGCCTTCGACCGATGGGGTGCGATACAGATGGTGCAGAACCTTGAGGGGATGGGCTTTACGGTCGTACCGTTCGGACAGGGCTTCAAGGATATGTCTCCGCCGACCAAGGAACTGATGAAGCTGACCTTGGAGGAGAAAATCGCTCACGGCGGTCATCCCGTCCTGCGCTGGATGATGGACAACATCTATATCCGTACCGATCCCGCCGGGAACATCAAGGCGGACAAGGAAAAATCTACAGAAAAGATCGATGGCGCGATTGCGACCATCATGGGGCTTGACCGTGCCATCCGCTGCGGGA
>CAVGEP010000120.1:0-5416 GCA_963628105.1 Alistipes communis | reverse complement strand
CTCCGTACATCTACACAGAGAGAAACGGAATCTACATCATCGACCTGCAGAAGACCGTAAAGAAGATCGACGAGGCTTATGATTTCATGAGAAGCGTTGGCGAATCCGGCAAGCCGGTACTTTTCGTAGGTACCAAGAAGCAGGCTCAGCAGGCAGTTGAGGACGAAGCTAACAGATGCGGACAGTACTATGTAAGCGAAAGATGGCTGGGCGGAATGCTTACAAACCACAAGACCATCGCAAAGAGAATCCAGAGATTAAACGACATTCGCAGAATGGAAGAAGACGGAACCTTCGAAAAATTAGCCAAGAAGGAAGTTATCAAGCTCAAGGCAGAGGCTGACAAGTTAGAGAAGTACCTCGGCGGAATCAAGGACATGAAGGGAATGCCGGGAGCACTCTTCATCGTTGACCCGAAAAAAGAAAGAATCGCAGTCAAAGAAGCAAGAATCCTCGGAATTCCGATCGTAGGTATCGTTGATACGAACTGCGACCCGGACGATGTTGACTATGTAATCCCTGCAAACGACGACGCAATCAGAGCCGTTAAACTCATCGCAGGCAGAATGGCAGACGCTATCATCGAAGCAAACCAGGGCGAAAGCTTTGACGAGGGTCCTGCTGAGGAAGCCGCCGAAGAAGCAACCGAAGCTGCAGAAGAGGCAGCAGAAGAAGCTCCGGCTGAAGCTACCGAAGAATAATTTACGGGTTAATTAGGAGGAAATAACAATGGCTGTAACAGCTCAGATGGTTAAAGAATTAAGAGAAATGACCGGCGCAGGCATGATGGACTGCAAAAAAGCGCTGGTTGAGGTTGACGGCAACATGGACGCTGCCGTTGAATATTTGAAAGAAAAGGGACTGGCAAAGGCTGCCAAGAAGGCAGGCAGAGTCGCTGCGGAGGGTCTTGTAAAGATCGCATTTTCCGATGATCACAAGACCGCCGCTATCGTTGAGGTCAACTCTGAGACGGACTTCGTTTCCAAGAACGAAGAGTTTATCAATTTTGTAGACGACCTTGCAAAGCTTGCTCTCGGCGCAGAAAATAACGATATCGAGGCATTCAAGGCCATGGCATTCGAAGGTGCCACGGTACAGGACGTTTTGACCGCAAAGATCGCTAAGATCGGTGAAAATATGTCCATCAGAAGAATCGAAAAGGCTTCCGGAGACGTTGTTGCCTCCTACATCCATGGCGGCGGCAGAATCGGCGTTATCGTAGTAGGAACGGGCGAGGCTACCGATGCCGTAAAGGAAGCCCTGACTAATATCGCAATGCAGGTTGCGGCGATGAATCCGCAGTATGTAAGCAGAGAGGATATCTCCGCCGATGAGCTTGCGGAAATCAAGAAGGTTACACTGGAAAGCGCACTGAACGACCCGTTCTCCCTGCCGAAGCCAATCTTAAACGAGCTTCTTGACAAGGCAACAAACGGCGTTTGGAGTGCAGAGGATATTGCAATCTTAGCAGAAAAGAGAGCCGACAAGGCATTCAACTTCAACTATCTGCCGAACTTCCTTTCCCAGGAAGCAAAGGAAAAGCTTGCTGAACTTGCGGTTGCTGCCAAGGCGACAATCGTCGAAAACAAGATTTTCCACGGACTTGTGGACGGTCGTGTTTCCAAGCAGCTCAAGGACATCTGCCTCATGGATCAGACTTATGTAAGAGCAGAGGACGGCAAGCAGACAGTTGCCAAGTATCTCGAATCCGTAAGCAAAGACCTTAAGATCGCAAAGGTTGTACGCTTCGAGGTAGGCGAAGGTATCGAAAAGAAAGAAGAAAACTTCGCAGAAGAAGTTGCTAAGCAGATGAAATAATCAGCAAGGCAGCTCAAATAATTTGCAAAACATCAAATAGAACCGCTCGAAGAAAAAGAGCAAAAACCAAAATATCGTCAACAACACAAAACCCCCGCAAAACCATTGATTTTGCGAGGGTTTTCATTAGAAACAAAATGAGAAAACAAATTGAAGATCTGCGCAAGATTATGCGAGAAAAGAACATAGATGCATATATCATCCCGACGACGGACTTTCACGGCTCGGAATATGTGAATGATTATTTCAAGTGCAGGGAATTTGTGTCCGGATTCACAGGCTCTGCCGGGACCCTTGCGGTAACCGAGACGGAGGCGGCGCTGTGGACGGACGGCAGATATTTTCTTCAGGCAGAGGCAGAGCTTGCCGGCAGCCAAATCCGGCTCATGCGCGAGGGCGATCCGGGCGTTCCCGGGATTGTGGATTGGCTTAGGCAGAGGCTCGGCCCCGGGAAAGTGGCTGAGAAAATAACTGAGAACCGTGCGCAGCCCGAGACGAATTTGCGAAACGTAGACGGGGAAAATCTCGAAGCCGCAACGGTGGGATTTGACGGACGGGTGGTTTCCGCCAAGATGGGAGCTCAGCTTGCGAGAATATTCCGCATAGAGCACGAACTTGACCTTGTAGGGGAAATCTGGCCTGACAGACCTGCGCTTTGCGGCTCGGAGATTTATGCGCTGCCCGGCGTGCGGAGGCGCGAAAGCCCCGCATCCAAGCTTTCGCGCCTCCGGTGCGAGCTCCAAAGGGCCGGGGCGGAGTCGCACCTCATAACATCCCTCGAAGAAATCGCCTGGCTTTTTGATCTGCGGGCGAGGGATGTTATGCACACGCCGGTCTTCTACGCCTTTGCCTTGATCGAGCAGGAGCGCGCCCGCGTATACCTTTTGAACCGGGATAAGGAGGCTCTGGGGCTGTTTGGGCGCGGGGTCGAAACAAGACCGTATATGGCAATCTTTGGCGACCTGAAAGCCCTCGAATGTGGCAGCATCATGCTGGACGAGAGCAGCGTAAGCTACGGGCTCTCGGAGGCGATACCCGCAGGTCTTAGCCGTATAAACCGGCAAGACCCCGCTATGCTGATGAAAGCCATCAAGAGCCCCGCAGAAATCGCATCCACGAGGGGCGCGCATTTGCGGGACGGGGCGGCGATGATGCGATTCATTTCCTGGCTAAAAGAAAATGTAGGCAAACAGGAAATAACCGAGATATCGGCGGCAGAGCGCCTCTGGGAAGAACGCAAAAAGGAGGGGGCCTATGACCTTAGCTTCGATACCATCGCAGGCTACGGCCCGCACGGCGCCATAATCCACTACGAAGCGAGCCCTGCTACAAATGTCAAGCTGAAGCCGGAGGGCTTCCTCCTGGTGGATTCCGGCGGGCAATATGAGGATGGCACCACGGATATAACCCGCACCATTGCCTTGGGCGAGCTCACGGAGGAGATGAAGCGATGCTATACGGCAGTTCTCAAGGCTCATATTGCCCTTGCCACGGCGGTATTTGACAGCAAGACCACGGGAGCTGATCTGGACCGGCTCGCCCGAAGACAGATACAGGCTATAGGTCATGACTATAAGCACGGCACCGGCCACGGCGTGGGACACATGCTCAGCGTTCACGAGGGACCGGCAAGCATCAGCCCCCGGGGCGCAAACACCCATGTGCTTCCCGGCATGATTATGAGCAACGAACCCGGAATCTATATCGAAAATAAGTTCGGGATAAGGCTCGAAAATGAGCTTCTATGCGTAGACCTTGGCAATGGCAAATACGGATTTGAAACGATAAGCTTTTGTCCTTTCGAGCAAGAAGCGATTCTGCCGGAAATGCTTACAGATAGGGAAAAGGCATGGCTCAATGAGTACCATGCCAATGTATATAGAAAAGTAGAACTTAAGGGTCAAAATCCTTTCGGTATATAGACATACCGGTTACTTAACCGCCGCCAGCTGACGGCGGTTTTTGTATACGAGCATCAGTGCTTATCTTTTAGCTTGACTTCCCGTTCAGGCAGATTCGAAATGATAACCGCCGCGAATATCGTGCAGCAACCGATGATTTCTCTGCCGCTCATTACCTCGTGGAGAAGCAACGCGCCGAACAGCACTCCGAATACGGATTCCAGACTCATGAGCAGGGATGCTACCGTAGGCTCCGCATCACGCTGTGCCACGATCTGCAGCGTATATCCAACGCCGCCGGAAAGGCAGCCTGCGTACAAAATCGGAATTGCGCATTCGATAATATCATCAAGGTTTGGCGTCTCGAATATAAACATCGCGATGCAACCCAGAATTCCCGCGGTCAGGAACTGTATAAACGAGAGCTTTACGCCATCATTCTTTGCCGTGAAATGATCGCATACCATAATATGTACGGCAAATCCTACTGCACAGAGGATTACGAAGAAGTCTCCTTTCGAGACACTTCCGAATCCGTCGGGCATAGCAAGAAGATAAAGCCCGATAACACCCAGTGCCACACAAATCCACATGATCGGGCGAACTCTCTTGCGGAGAAAAAGGCTAAAAATAGGCACTACCACAACGTAGAGAGTCGTAATAAAGGCGGCCTTTCCTGCGGTTGTAAACACGCAGCCGTACTGCTGAAGTATGCAGGCGACGAAAAGCGCCAGGCCGCAGCAAACGCCTCCGAACAAGACATTTCTGTTTTCTTCTTTCTTTTCCGGGGCAAAAAGCGGACCTTTTCCCCTGTTCATTATAAGGACTACCGGAACCAAAACCGCGGCAGCGAACATGAGTCTGATGCCCTGGAAGGTGATGGGACCCACGTGTTCCATTCCGCTGACCTGAGATACGAAGGACGAACCCCAGATCATCGCCGTGATAAGTAACAAAATGTTTGCTCTTAATTTCTTGCTCATAAGATTTCCTCTTTTCTCTTTCTTTTTTTCGCTTTTTCTTTCGATTTCTTTTCTATATTTTATTTTATATTATTGACATATGACATATGATATATTGGCGTATGGATATATGATATATTGGCGCATGGATATCTTCTATCTTGCGACCTGCCTGAGCCGGTAAATTCTTATCGCAAGGGAGAGGTTCATATAAAATTCCTGCTCCGTTTCGCCGCAGGTACCCGTCAGCTCCCGCATCCTTGCTATTTTGTATCTGACGGTATTCTGATGACAGCCATAGCTTGCGGCAGCCTTTGCTATGTCGCCGCCGCATTTGACCAGGGTAAAGGCCGTCTCCATGTAGTCCGGCTTATCCATGATCGGCGCCAGATAGCGCAGCATATATTCCTCCATCTGAGCGGAATTCCGGTCGCTGACCAAAATTTCGTATACTCCTATACCATCGAAGCTTTTGTAATTTCGTTCCTCGGCAAGAGATGCAAGATAAGTGCTGTAGCTCTCGCGAAAGCACTTGTCGAGGCTCTCAAACGGCCTGTGAACACGGCTGGCGCAGCAGCTGAATGACCCGGGGATATTGAGATAATCCAGGATGTCCGAGGCGATGATTTCGAAGGACTTTTCGTCGTCCCTCGATGAGGTCAGTATCATGAACATTCCACCCCTGTATGGAGTGAGTATGCCCTTGCCTCCAATGTTTCGGTTCAGATAGAACGA
>CAVGEP010000119.1:0-5430 GCA_963628105.1 Alistipes communis | reverse complement strand
CGCATAAGGTATTCGAGCTGATCATTTGTATCCTTTATATTGTCGGGTAATTCCACAGGCTTTACATGGTAATAATTCAAAATTTGCTCAATGGCGTTTCTTGCCTGAATGCAATTGTCGTTCAACGCACGGGAGATACGCTCTCCCATAACAACGCCCGCCATTGCGGCAAAGGCATCGGAAAAGTTGTCATCATCGTGCCTGATTCGTTCTCTTATCTGTTCGTCAAACCATCCCATTTCCGATACCTCCTTTACTCGTTTGATACAAGCTGTGTGTAAACTCCGCCGTTTGCGTAAAGCTCGGCATGAGTACCTCTTTCCACGACCTGTCCACGGTCAAGAACAATAATTTCATCACAGTCGCGAATCGTGCTGAGTCGGTGTGCGACAACGATACAGGTAATTCCGCGATCCTGAATCGACTTTACTACATTATACTCCGTTTTTGCGTCCAGAGCGGAGGTCGCTTCATCCATAATGATGATGGTGGGATCTTCCGCCAGCACGCGGGCGATTTCAAGGCGCTGCCGCTGTCCTCCGGACAGATCCGTTCCTCCCTCGTTCAATTTATGCTGGTATCCGCCGTCCCGCTGCATAATATCGTCGTGCAGCTGAGCGTCGCGTGCGGCAAGAATCATTTCAAAGTCTTCAATTGAGGTGTCCCACATTTTAATATTGTTTGCTATCGTATCCTCAAAAAGGATGATATCCTGATCCACCACCGAAAGCGAGCCGGTGAATACGCTGCGGTTGATTTCGCTTATCGGCTTACCGTCGAAGAGGATTTCTCCCGACCAGGGCTTATAGAGACCCGAAATAAGCTTGGACAGGGTGGATTTTCCGCAGCCGGAGGGACCTACGAACGCTACACGCTGTCCCGGCAGAAGCGTCATTGAAAAATCCTTTATCAGCGGCTCCGCCAAAGGCGAATACCCGAATGTCACATTTTTAAGCTCAATTTTTCCGCTTAATTTATCGTATTCCCTATCATCGGAGACGGGCTCAGAGCAGCAAGGCACATCGGTGGGATATTCCATAACGTCCTCAATGCGTTCCATACTTGTACGCATTTCCTGAAGTCTTTGAGAAGCGGATACAAACTGCAGAGCAGGCGAAAGAAACGATCCTAAAAAGCCGGAAAAGGCGGTAATCATACCGACCGTCCATTCTCCCCGCTGACACAGCCAAACGCTGCCCATAAGCACACAGGTATTTGTAAGCATGGATATAACCGACGGGATGATGCCCATATAGGCATTCAGCTTTGTGAATTTCACGCTTCCGGCGTTAACGCTTGCCTGATAGCCCGACCACTTTTCAAAGAAACCGTTTTCCGCACCGGAGGACTTGATCGATTCGATCATTTCTATACCGGCAACCGTGGCGCCCGCCAGCTTTCCGCTGTCGCGGCTTGTCACACGGGTAAGATTGATTCTCTTTTTTGATATGTAGTTGCTTACAAACATATTAAGAAAAACGGAGGCAATACCTATAAGCGACAGAATGAGGCTGTATCTGAGCATTACGAACAGATAAAACACCATCATTCCGCCCTGTATGGTCAGCGGTGCAAAGGTCGAGATAATTTCGCCCGCAATGGAGGCATTCTGACTGCGCCTTCCGGCAATGTCCCCCGCCATTCGCTGAGAGAAGAAGACCATAGGCAGCCGCAATACATGCCACATATACTCACTGTTGGCGACAATGGCAATTTTGCCGTTGACCTTAAGCGAATAAACCGCCTGAATCCATGCCACAAGTATCTGTACGACTGCAAGACCGGATATTCCGTAAATAAACGGCATAAACCATTCAGGGCTTTCCCCGGAAAGCAGACGGTCGGCAAACACATTGGAAAAGCCGGGAGTGATAATACCTATCAGAGATGTGATAACAGTTGTAATAACCACAAGAGCAAAAGCGCCGCCCGTTCCCGAAAGCTTTTTTCTTACAAACGAGAAAACGCTTTTCGGCTTGCCGGACGGCACAAAATCCTCGCCCGGAGCAAACATAAGACAGATTCCCGTAAAGGATTTGTCAAATGTCTCCGTAGAGACACTGTAAGTGCCCTTTGCGGGGTCATTTATAACCGCTTTGTTGCCGCGAAAGCCACAGAGAACAACAAAGTGATTGAAATTCCAGTGAATTATGCACGGAAAGGTCCCGTTATGCCTGAGAGCCTCCGGTTCATAACGGTAGCCCTTCGCCGTAAACCCGTAATTGCGGGCTGCTTTAAGAATATTTTTCGCATTGGATCCGTCTCGAGACACCCCGCAGTCGGCGCGAACCTGTTCGAGAGGTATCCATTTCCCATAATATGCCAAAATCATTGTAAGACTAGCGGCACCGCATTCAAGTGCCTCCATCTGAATGATAACAGGAACCTTTGCTGTTCCTTTTTTCACCGGTTCTGAAGGGAGTTTTCTTTTTTTCTTCATTTTTTGCACTCTCCGGGATCAGTGTATGATAAAGTATATGGGATTGACGCTGTCGGTCGTTATCACGGCAGGATACACACCGTCCTTTACTCCCGTAAGCTCAAGCTCCACGGCATAGCAAAAGTCGCCCTTTGCAAAGCCGGTCAGATAAAGCGCATAGTCACCAAAGCTGTCGCCTATCTGCATCGGGGTTTCCGGAATACTTTTGACAGATCCTTCACAGCCCTCAACCGTAACAGGCGTTTCCTCTTTCAGCTTTGAAATATCATCTGCCGAGACATAGCAAACGACTGTATCGCCGTTTACGGATGCGCATGTTTCCACCGTGGTTTCAATTGTACCGAAAATGCTCCAGACAACGACCCCGATAAGCAGAGCGACAACCGCAGCCAAAACCAGCCAAACACCGGGATTTGCAACCCGAATATATTCGTTAAGCTGTTCGGGCGAATTAACACGGTCAATGCTTGATTTTCTGAAAAGATTTTTATTCATATCCCACCTCATAAATTTTTGACTGCTGTCAGAATATTCAAGCCGTCTTTATATTCATATGAAACGGTATCCATAATTTTCTTTACCATAAAGATCCCCAAGCCGCCTATCTTCCGTTCATCGGCGGAAAGCGTTATATCCGGTTCCGGAGTTTCGGTCGGATCGTAGGGCTTACCGTTATCCGAAAATTGCAGGGTCAGACTGTTTTCGGAAAGCATACATCCTACCGTGGCCGAGGTTGCTCCGCTGTACCGTGCAATGTTTGAAAAAATTTCGTCCGTAACAATATCGGTCTGAGATATGATTTTTGCCGGAATATTCGCTTCTGTCAGAACACCTTCAAGAAATTCCGTTATTTCGGTAACCTTTTCGGAGGTCGGCGTAACGCTAATCTCACGCATTTCGGGTGCACCGGATTTTATTTCAAGGCAAAGCAAGGTTATATCGTCAAACTGATCCGCATTGCCGACAAAGGAATCTACATCACCGTGGAGTGATTCGAGCAGCCGACGGCACGAAGCGTCCTTAGCACGGTTCAAGGCGGCAAGCATTCTGTCGGTACCGTAAAGCGTATTGGAAGAGTCGGTCGCCTCGGGAACTCCGTCGGTATAAACGAAAATGCGGTCTCCTACATTAAGCTCAAGCTCATATTCGCGGTAACGCGCACCGTCCATTCCCGCAAGCACAAAGCCGTGCTTATCCTTAAACAGTTCAAAATCGCCGCCTTTCCGCATAACAGCGGGGTATTCGTGACCGGCGTTCGCACATTTCATTTTCCCTGTGGAAATTTCGAGAATACCGAGCCACACGGTAACGAACATTTCGGCCTCATTATTTTCGCACAGCTGATTATTGACCTTTTCCAAAACCGCTTTGGGCGACAAACCGTTTTGAGCCGCCGATTTAATCAGTGTTTTGGAAATCATCATAAACAAAGCGGCAGGCACACCCTTGCCAGAAACATCCGCCATAACCACGGCAAGATGATCATCGTCCACGAGGAAGAAATCGTAAAAGTCGCCGCCGACCTCCTTTGCGGGAGTCATAGACGCATAAATATCAAATTCGTGGCGCTCAGGGAAGGCAGGGAAAATACACGGAAGCATGGACGCCTGAATATGCCTTGCAACATCCAGTTCGGCACCGATGCGTTCCTTTTCCGCAGTAATTGCAGTAACCTCACTGATATAGGAATTGATATCAATTTCCATCTGTTTGAGAGAATCATATAGATCCTCGATTTCATCGCCGGTTTTTATTTTCAGCGGTTCAAAGACCGACTGTTCCGATTTTTCGTCACCGATATAATTCTTTGCGGCGGTGCTGAGCTTGCCTATGGGCTTTA
This sequence comes from Alistipes communis, assembly GCA_963628105.1. Classification (GTDB taxonomy): domain Bacteria; phylum Bacillota; class Clostridia; order Peptostreptococcales; family Anaerovoracaceae; genus CAG-238. Next base: position 1,150 of record CAVGEP010000119.1, on the reverse strand, counting down.
AAAGAGTTTTATCCGTAATAAACATTATGATGATTAGCATAACTACGGCAACAATTGCTATGATGGCGGCAATCTGCATAAGGAAATTTTGCCTGTCGCTGCGTATTTCATTCATCGAGATATCTACAAGAACCATACAGACAACACTGCCGTCGTCGCCGTAAACCGGAGCGGAAGCCGAACAGAGCCATCCGTATTCTGCATAGTTCGTAACATATGCGGGAAAGGTATAGTCGCCGTTAAGCACCTTGGAGACATGTTCCTCTTCTACGCTGTCCATATCGCCGGGCTGACACGCCTGCCCCTCTTCGCTTGCGTCGACGATATACAGATCCCTCATCGTATCAACATCGGTATAACCGAGATAAAGAGATACAACATGGTTATCCTCGCGGAGTTTTTTCAAAAGTTCCAAAAGGCTTTTGTATTCGGGCATTTCCTGTATATATGCAAATTCGGAGTAATACGCTTCCGTCTCCGCTTCGGTGAAACTGTCAAGATCAGGAACCTCTCCGTTTTCGGAACATATTTTGCGGTATACCTTTTTAACCTCATCCGTCACTTTCGCAGCGTCTTTTACATTGATAACGGACGATGCGGTTTTCGTGATGGACGTCGCCAGATCCTCATAATGCCGGTTAAACGACTCCGTATAGGTCGTATAACTGATAAGAACCGTCCCAACAGACAGTAAAATCGTGAAAATCAGCATAATGGCCGCTACCCTGACCTTAAGCGAAAATCTGCGTTTCCGTATTGGCTTTTGCATGAAATACCTCCGATCATATTCGGACAGTCAGAGAATTGAATCCGGTAAACTGCCTGTACAAATACTTTTTTGTTTTTTTCTTTATCAGAAGAACGCTTACCTCGTCTATATCAAAGTCCGTTCGGTTCGTTTTACCTCTGACACGCCTTGACAGCGGATTATATTCTATGGCGTTATCCAGAATATGCAATGTAAAATCTCCGTTTGACTCGGCAATAAGCGTAACTCGGATTTTTCCGTCCGGAGAGTGCCCTAAAGCATTGCGGACGATAGACGCTACAATTTCCTCGATAACCAGCGTTACATAATACTTCTGGCTTGGATTTGCACTCCACTCTTCACAGAACTCCTCACAGCTGTCAAGCAGCGCCGATATTTCTG
>CAVGEP010000118.1:0-5444 GCA_963628105.1 Alistipes communis | reverse complement strand
TTAAAGGAACTCACGTTACATTCCACGGTCTACCTCGTTACGGGTTACAGCGATTTGCGAAAAGGCATCGAGGGTCTTGCCGCGGAAGTACAGGGAACGCTGTCCGGGGATCCGTTCAGCAAAAGTCTGTATCTGTTCTGCGGCAGACGCAGAGACCGTATCAAAGGGCTCTTATGGGAGGGAGACGGATTCCTTCTTCTCTACAAACGCTTGGATAACGGAGTATTCCGTTGGCCTCGGAATGAAACCGAGGCAAGGCTACTGACCGAACAGGAAATCCGTTGGCTACTCGAGGGCTTGGAGCTTGAACAACCAAAGGCAATTAAGGAATCCAAACCGGGAATTTTATATTAAAAACGTTTAATTTACAGGCGGTTACGGAAATGTTTGCAGGGAATCTACAGACATTTCCGTTCTTTTATGGTATCATATTATATAGAAAAGCGAACGGAAAGGACGGTCCTGTCAATAGTTTTTCGCAAAATTGTATCTGGGAAAATGAAGTTTTGCGCCGGGAAGTCCGGCGAGGGGGCTGCTAAGCCCCGCTTGGGTGCCTCGGAGCATGTCCCGGCGGCGCTGTCAAGGGTGCCGCGTCAGCGGCATTCATCGGAGTGACCGGCTACGGTCACGCAGACCCTTGACAGCGGAGGCGGGATATGCTACCTCATGCAATTTCGCTTTCGCAATTGCTGTCGGTCATGTATTTCATGCAAAGATACCGCTTTGATCCCCACTCCTTTCCCGACACATACCGCAGTCTGGCGCAAACCAGCATCAGAGCAGAATTTCCGTCCGGAAAAGTGCCGACAACGCGGGTACGTCTCCGGATCTCACGGTTCATGCGCTCAATGACATTGTTTGTGCGGATTTTCAGCCAGTGCTGTGACGGGAAATCCATATAGGTCAGCGTTTCCTCAATCCCGTCCTCCACCTTTTTTGCCGCCTCCTTCAGCTTCATCGCACGGAGCTGCTCAACAACGTCTTTTGCTTTCTTTCGCGCCGCTTCCTTGCTCTCCTGTGCATGGATTGCCTTGAGCATCCTTGACACCTCGCGCGTATGCTTCCGCGGGGTTACGGAGAACACGTTCCGGTAAAAATGTACTGTACAACGCTGGTATTTTGCCTCCGGAAAGACCTCTGCCACGGCATTGCACATTCCGAGACATTTGTCTCCCACCATAAGCTTTACGCCCTCCAAACCGCGTTCTTTGAGCCAAATAAGGAAGTTTTTCCAGCTTTCTGCATCTTCTTTCATGCCTTCTGCGGCTCCGATGACCTCACGGTAACCGTCCTCGTCCACGCCGATTGCCACCAGAATGCTGACATTTTCAAACTCTCCGCCCCAATTTCGCTTGAGATAAATCCCGTCCACATAAACATACGGATATTTTCCGGACAGCCGGCGGTTGCGCCATTCCTCAATATGCACATACGCTTTCTGATTCAGCTCACTGATGGTGGAAGCCGATACACGGCTGCCCCAAAGGGCTTCCGAAATATCTTCCACGCGCCGGACAGAAACGCCGGCGAGATACATCTCGATCAGGGCTTCCTCAACCGAGCTTTCACGGCGGCGGTAGCGCTCAATGATGGCTGTTTCAAACGGTACACCTTTCAGCTTCGGAATATTCAGCGTTACCTCTCCGGATGTGGTTGTCAGTTTTCGGCTGTAGTGTCCCGAACGGTACCCCTGCCGTGACTCGGTGCGCTCATATTTCGCCGCATTCGTCAGTTCATCTGCTTCCTTGTTCAACAGCTCATTCAACGTTTCCTCTACGCTGTTTCGCACCAATTCTTTCAATTCGCTCTTGACACTTTCCTCGTTTAACTGTATAATGGGGTTGGACATGTTCAAATCTCCTTTCGAATGTTTGTGTGGTAACTTCATTCTACCAGAGTTTTTTGAGCATGTCTACCTTTTTGCTCTTTTTTTCTTTTTGCGAAAAATATTATACCTTATCAAAAAGTCAATAGGAAAATGGAAAAAAGATCAAAAAAATTTTCATTCCCGCAGGAGAAGAAAAATCACAGAGAAAAAGCTCTTGTCAAGGGTCAAGATGAACGGCGAAAACGCCGCCCTTGACAAAAGCTTCACTCTGTGATGAAAGGCAAACAAGCGGGAATGAAAAAGAGTGTGCGAAACCACGCCCAAAAGTCCTACCGCTAACAGTAGGATTTTTAGTAAGAGAATGGAGACGGTATTCAAAGATTATCTTCAATAACGTCGAGCAAATGTATAGGATGTAGCTGATGAAGAGTGCACTTTTCACACAAATCTTGAACAAAGACTTCGTTTGTTGAAACATCGGATACGGAAGTTATTGAGCAATTCAAAGAATCAAAAGCCTTTATACCGAAAGATATGTATGTGCCAAACTCATCTGAATGCAACTTCTCTTTGAACGGAACGTATCGGTACAATTAAACCTGCCTCCTCTCTGAGTTCTTCTAAATCAATGTGAAGAAATAATACGAGTCTTACCAAGGTTATTGCACCGGGGAATTTTCTTCCCGACTCAACCTTTTGGTACCAACGCATAGAGACGGAAACAGCTTCGGCAACTTCATTTTGAGTATAACCGAGATTTGTTCTGGATTTGAGCAATTCGCTTGCAAACTTAGATGTCATTTTCATGGTAAAATATCCTCCTTTAACCAGAGGAATATTATACCAAATCAAAAATGTAGCGAACACGTCCTAACAGTTCATCTTGTGAATTATGACGAAGACATTTGTTTTTTGTCGTTAGGAGGCGTAGGAAGATAAGGTCTGTTTTCTGAAAGGATTGCGTAGATAATGTTACAAAGTTTACGGGCAACCCCTCCAACAGCAGTTAAATGATGTTTACCGCGAGCACGTAAGCCCTCATAGTATTCCGAAAGTATGGGATCACAAAAGGCTGCTCTTGTGGAGGCAAGCCATATAGCCCGTCGCAAATACGGAGAGCCTCGCTTGGATATTTTGTTTTTGGTTCCAACGAATTCTCCCGATTGGGTTACCCTTACGTCAAGACCTGCAAAGGCAACGAGCTTGTTGGGAGCATCGAAACGTGAAATATCTCCTATTTCGCTAAGAATAATCGCACCGAGAGTATCTCCTATGCCGGGAATCGTGGTAATAAAGCTGTTTGTACGGTGAAGTAGCTCGGCTATCTGTTCTTCAAGCTCTGAAATCTGTCTCTCAAGGAAAACAAGCTGCTCCATTAATTGACGAATTTGAAAACCGAATGCATCCTTGGCATAAGAGACACCGAAAGAATTTTTAGCCGTTTCCTTTAATTGCTTGGCTTTATCTTCTCCGAAACGACCTTTGCTTGCTTTTGCAAGTAAAGCAGACAATCTTTTGGTAGACACGGATAGCATATCTTCGGGAGTTGGATACTTTAACAATATCTCTGTTGATGTTACTCCAAATGTATCCGAAAACAGTTTGCTGTATTCAGGGAATACTTGGTCGAGCAAGGCAATGACACGCCGTTTGCAATCTCCGCAGGAATCTACGAGAGCAAGACGGTAACGGGATAACTGTCGCAGGGCAATCATGGTCTCATCAGCAAGATCGGTGGTTGAGTATTCACCAAAACGCATAATTTGTGCAATAATGTAGCTATCTTTCGAGTCATTCTTGGTTTGCCGTATGTACATCTTACGAAAGGCTTCGGATTGAATAGGGTTAATAACCTTAACGTCATATCCCGCTTCTGTAAGAAAGCAGTACAGAGACAGCCAATAATGTCCCGTAGCTTCCATTCCAACGGTAAGCTCATTTGCTTCAATGGAGAGTTTTTCAAAGAGAGATAACAGCTTTTCCGTACCTTCCTTTGTGTTGGTAAAGGAAATACTGTCGAGCATAGCTTTGCCACCGGCATCGATGATGGATGCTTCGTGGCGATGTTTGGCGATGTCAATTCCGCAATAATACATGAGAGCACCTCTTTCTCTAATTTTTACAGTCAGAGTTTCCTCCTATCCCTGCGGAACACAACCTCGTTAGACATTCAGTGCCGTTGCACTATCCAGCTCATTCGTATCTCTCCACGGGGACAGAGGCGTCATTCTTTCTGACGAAGCCTTCGCTTCAAGGAGGATTTTCGACGCCCTCTGCCTGTTCTTCCCTTATTATCTCATATTCCTTTCGAGATAGCAAGGTTTTTATACGATGTTCCTTCTAAAAACATCGTAACTATATTATACGAGGAGGTTTCAGACAATGAACAACGAAAAACGAAACAAGCACATGACACCGGACGATCGAATTGAAATTCAGGAATGTCTCAACAAAGGGATGACATTCAAGGCAATCGGAGAACGGATCGGAAAAGACCAAACGACCATCTCCAAGGAAGTAAAGCTTCACGGAAAAGCGCATACGAGTGGTTTTACGAAAACAGACGAATGCTGCCCGAAATTATTGAAAGCACCATTCGTTTGCAACGGATGTCCCAAGCGTAACCATAGCAATTGTCCTTATGTGCGGAGGATATACCAAGCAAAAACAGCTCAACAAGAATACGAAACTGTATTAGTGGAATCGAGAGAAGGCATACCGCTGACAAAGGAGGATTTTTACAGGACAGAAGAGATCATTTCATCCGCTGTAAGATCCGGGCAAAATATTTATCACGCTATTCAAGCCAATCATCTTTCTGTTTCCAAAACCACAGTATACAGGCATATTGAATGTGGGTATTATACCATATCAAAAATAGATCTTCCGCGTGCTGTTAAATTCAAGGCAAGAAAAGACGCCAAAGGCGAATATGTGTCTAAAGGCGTTAAGCTCGGCAGGAGTTTTGAAGATTTCATGCTTTTTCTTGAAGAAAATCCAGCCGCCAACTATGCTGAAATGGATACCGTTATCGGGCGAATCGGCGGAAAAGTGATCATGACATTTCAATTTGTAAACGTGGATTTCATGTTCGGCTTACTTTTGGACAACAAGACCGCTGCCGAAGCCGCAAGTAAAATTACCGCGTTAAAAGAAACCTTACATGCCGCGGGGTTTCATTTTGCCGACGTTTTTCCTATACTTTTAACCGACAACGGTGGGGAGTTCAGTGATGTTTTTGCATTTGAAAACGGATTGAACGGGCAACCGGAAACAAAAATGTTTTTCTGCGACCCGAATGCTCCCTATCAAAAGTCCCATGTTGAAAATAATCACACCCTGTTCAGAGGAATTGTTGAAACCGGCACTTCTTTTGATGACTGGACGCAGGAAAATGTCAATCTTATATTTTCTCACATAAATGCTGTTAAGAGAAAACAATTCAACGGCAAAAGCTCGTATGATATGTTTACTTTTACATATTCCGAAGAGCTTGCGAAAGCTTTGGAAATCTCTTTTGTTGCTCCGAAAGAGGTTATTCAGACCTCTAGACTGCTGAAATGTTTTTCTTTAAGTAAATTCTACATATGGTGGAATTTAGTCCGGGAAATATACC
>CAVGEP010000117.1:988-5541 GCA_963628105.1 Alistipes communis | reverse complement strand
TCCGAAATGATCGCCGAATTCAATGCCTCTGTTGTCGGCGTGGGCGTTGCGATTGCCGCTGCGAAGCCGGAACACAAAAAAGTTACCGATTATACCTGCCTCATTTACATAGACGACATCCCGCAAGGCTCAAAGGAAATTCCACTAAGGCCTAACGAAAACATATTTTAGCCTTTTACTTCAGGCCTCGGGGCAGCTTCGCATAGATTTCGCAATTTTTTCAACAAAATGACACATTTTTGTTTTTTCACTTGTAAATCTTTTAACAATATTATATAATATACCTTGAGCATAAGCGTTGAAGATATGCTGGAAAGGTGGTACAACATGAACATTACAGACGTCAGACTCAGAAAGGTTGGCGAAGAAGGAAAATTAAAGGCTATTGCTTCAGTTACATTTGATGATGAATTTGTAGTTCACGACATAAAGGTTATCGACGGTCAGAACGGTTTATTCATCGCTATGCCAAGCAGAAAGATCGGAAACGGAGAGTTTAGAGATGTGGCTCATCCGCTTTCGTCGGAGACCCGCAATAAGATAAAGGATGCTATTTTCGAAGAATATGAAAAAGCTCCCGAGCCTGTTTCAGAAAGCGGAGATGCAATCTAAAATTTATTGAATAGCAATTATTTGAGGGTCCTGCACTGAATTCGGGGCCCTTTTCATTTTATTATGTTGCCCGGTGAATAAAATTTATATTCCAAGCAAAAATCGTGCGAGGCTACATGCTTCACACGATTTTTGTTTTGTCTATATTGAGATTAGTATATAATTGTATGCTACGCTAATTAAGGCTAAATTAGGCCAGTTCGACCTCTTCCATTTTCTTCAGCTCAGCCTCTGCCTCTTCATCCGAAAGCTTGTACATACCGATTCCGGTGATGGCAAGTAACATTGCGATTACAATGGTTACATAAGGAAGTACCGTCCACATCGCATAACCGCCTTCGCCCCAAATCGGCATATTGTCGAAGAGGCTTGCATAATATGCACCCGATAATGACCACGGGATCAAGCAGCCAAAGCAAGTTCCTACATCCTCCAGGCATCTTGAAAGTACAGGCATCCCGACTCTGTTCTTGAGGAAAGTCTTTTTGTACATCTCGCTTACCATGATGAAGGCTACATAAGCAGTACCCGTTGCGATCATGATGACAAGGTTCGTGAGCAGCGCAGCCGCAACGCAGCCTACTCTGTTATTGATATTTCCTACGAGGCCGTGAAGAGCAACATCAAGATATCCGCCCCTCGAAATCATCGCTGCGCAGCCGAATCCGGCAAAGCAAGTGATAACGATGCCCGTTTGCGCGGTTGCACCGCCTCTTACCAGAATCTTTGTAAGGAATGCCGAGGTCTCGTATCCCTCTTCAAATCCGCCAACATAAGGAACCGTGAATCCGCCGTATGCCGCAGAGAGTGCATCCGCAAAGGAGACCCCATGGCAAACCATACCGATTATAATACACAGGAATACCGTCACCGACAAAATCGGAATCATGGATTTTTTCTTTACCGCGCCCCAAAGTACGAATGCAAACGGCAGAATCATCAAAATGTTTTTCCAGGCACAGAATCCGTACATCTGCATGAGCTCGCTGCTGAGCTGGCTTACTTCTTCGGCGGTTGCAGCCGTCTGAAGCTGTCCGTTAAATCCGCAAATCATGAAAACGATACCGGAAATGATTGCTGCCGGAAGTGTATCGTACATCATGGAGCCTATGTGGTCGAACAAGCCCGTTCCTACGCAGGCCGGCGCCATATTGGTAGTTTCCGAGAGCGGAGACATCTTATCCCCGAAGATCGATCCCGCAATGATCGCGCCTACAACGATAGGCAGGTTCGCATCCATAGCAAGTGCCATGCCGTACATGGCAACGCCTGCGGTTCCCGCCGATGTCCAGGAGCTTCCGGTGAGGGTTGACATGATCAGGCAAAGCAGGAAGGCCGTCAGATAAAATAGTTTCGGGGCAACAACCTTGAATCCGTAGTAGATAACCATCGGCACGGAGCCGGAGACCATCATAACGGAAATCAAACATCCGATAAGCCACATACTGCAAAGGGTTATGATAACCCCGTTCATTTTGGTAGTAATCGCAAGTTCACAGTCCTTCCACGGAATGTGAAGGACGAATACGTTCATCGCTCCTGCAAATATTGCAACGGCAACCATAAGGAGCCTATAGTTTAATCCCAGCTTCGTGCCGCCAAGAAGCACGACAAACATGACGATAATCACAAACAGTGCTTCGCCGAACGTGGTTTTGCGTTCGGGCTTTGTTTCTCTTTCTTTTTTCATAACTTCAGTCCTCTCTTTTTATGATGTCTTATATATTAAAATATCGACTTAAACCTATCATAAGCCAGCGGTTTCCAATCAACGCAAGGCTCCTCCCCTGCCGCAACTTCTGCCAGAATTTTTCCCGTAACAGGTCCGAGGCAGAATCCGTGTGCGGAATATCCTGCCGCAACCATAAGGCCCGGAACCTCCGCGACCGGTCCGATTACTGGATACAGGTCGTAGCAAAGGTCGATCCAGCCCGCCCATGTGCGAATTACCTTCAGCTCCGCAAGGGCCGGGAAGAATGCCATCGTTCCTCTGCTTATTGCCGGAGCCGTCTGCTGTATGCATTTTGCGTCCTCTTCGAAAATCGGATGATGTTCATATCCCGAGTCGCCGCCCCAGACGAATGAGCCGTGCTCCGTCTGGTGGCCGTAGGCTCCGCCTGCCGCACCGACCGCACCTACCATAAATTGAAACATCGGCTTTGTAGGCTCCGTTACGAAGATTTCGATCAATTTCTGTCTAAACGGAAAGTCTACGCCTACCGTATTTGCAAGCTCTCTGGCTCCGTATCCGTTCGCAAGGACGATATGCTCTGCCTCATATACGTTTCCGCGCTCTGTGATAACTCTCCTTGCCTTGCCGCAGACAACCTGAATTTCGACCGCGGCATCCCCTGTGATGTACTGAACTCCCAATCTTCTGGCTGCTCGGTACATTCCGAGTGTCGTCTTGAGAGGGTTGGCGCATCCGTCGATATCGCACCATGCCGCTCCCGTTACGGTATCTCCAACATACGGGCACATTTCCTTTGCCTCCTTGGCGGTCATTAGCTTGATATCCACGCCGTATCCCGCATTCATGTTCTTGATTGCGGTGAGCTTCGGAAGATCCTCCTCTGTAAATGCGAAGCGCATGTTTCCTGCTTTGTGATATTCCGTGTCAATTCCCAGTTCCTCGCCCAGCGTCGGCCAAATTTCGTCTACAGCATATTTTGCGAGCGGAATTTCCGGTTCGAGCCTTCCGGATACACGCACGCCGCCGCCGCATCTTGATGATGCTCCGTTTCCTATAACGCCGTCCTTATCGAGGACTATGACCTTCATTCCCTTTTTCGCCGCATAGTAGGCGGTGGAGCTTCCCACAATTCCGCTGCCGACAACGATCATATCTGCACATTTTGCATTGCTCATCTATTCCGCCTCCTTTCCGTATATATCCATAGGTATCGGCCTCATCGGCGCTCTTGCCGTGTTTTCCGCCTCAGCCGAAATTTTCTTGTTCAATTCGCTCTGCACTATATTCTTGACGAGTCTGCCGCAGGTTTGTCCCTGACAAAGTCCCATTCCCGTGCGGAGATAGCGCTTTACCTCGGTCAAGGTAAACATTCCCTCGTGCACTGCCTGTCTGATCTGCCCTTTGGTAATTTCTTCGCAGCGGCAGATTATCAAATCATCGTCTTCTTCGGGTACATAAGGCCCGAGATCAAAGTTTCTGTCCAAATAATCTTTCATTTATTTTTCCTCCATTCCGGGCTTATAAAATCTCGCTTTCGCCGCATATTCCTTTGGCACCTTCATCGTCAAAAGCATGGTATGGTCAAAGGTTTTGTTCGTGCGAACGCTTACGATCTCAGCATCGCATACAGCCTTGCCGTCCCGGGAAAGCGCTTTGCCCTTTTCGCCGGTCTTTGGAGTCGGTAAAAATTCATAAGGAAGCGTAATCGTCGCAAATCCGTCTCCCTCGTCTTCGTTTACAAGGAAAATTGCCTGTCCCGGGCAATTCGCCACGCACATTCCGCAGCCGGTACATTTGCTGCCTGCGATGACTCCCGGCAGGTTTGTAATCTTTTCTCCTACCGAAATGCAGCCAAACTTGCATGCTTCTTGGCAAGGGTTGCATGGGATATTTTGCGTACATTCGATAACCGGATGGATTCCCTCCCGGTGCGAATTCAGGCTTGTGAACTTCTCAAGCTCCTCTTCCGTTACATATCCTCTTGTGAGCAATGACATAGAAAGAGGATATCCTTCCTCCGTCGTTACTATGTCTGTCCTGCCCTTGTTAGCTTTGCAGAACATTCCCTGTCTGAGCTGGTTTAAGGAGTCAAGGCATTCCCGATACTGATCCTCAAAATCCTTTTCCTCAATAAATCCGCTTCTTCTGGCAGCTCCCAGTGCCGCGATTCTTCCCGTGATCATGGCAGAGCTTGCTTCTTCTATGCCGGCAACGTCCCCTGCGACAAATACGCCCGGAATTGAGGTTT
>CAVGEP010000117.1:0-978 GCA_963628105.1 Alistipes communis | reverse complement strand
TTGAGGTTTCTCCGTATTCGTTCTTTTCCGGAACCGCCCCGCCGTTGTCAACCATCTTGCAGCCTGCCATTCTCGTAAGCTGAGACATCGGAGAAAGTCCCACTGCCATGCAGATCGTATCCACATCAAAATGCTTTTCGGTACCCGGGATCGGCTTGAATTTTGTGTCAACCTCCGCAATGGTAACCCCGGTAACGTGATCTTCCCCCTCGGCCTTGACAACCGTATGAGAAAGATAAAATGGAACGCCGGTGCGAGCTACCTTTGAGGCGTGAACGCCGTATCCGCCGATTCTGGGTGCAGCATCGATAACCGCTACCACCTCGCATCCTGCCTGCAGAAGCTGAAAGCTTACAACAAGGCCAACATTTCCTGTTCCTACCATGAGAACTTTCTTTCCCGGCATAACTCCATGGAGGTTCATCATGGTCTGTGCCGCGCCGGCTCCTATTACTCCCGGCATCGTCCAGCCTTCGAAAGGCACGACATTTTCGGATGCTCCCGTTGCGACGATAACATTTTCTCCGCGAAAATGCTCTACCTGCTCGTTTCGCATAACCGATACACCCTTAAGATTATATAATCCAAGAACTATGGAATTCAGCGAAACTTCTACGCCCGCCTTTTGCGCCTCCGCAAGGAGTTCTTCTCCTATGCGGATTCCTCGAATCTTTGCCTTGTGTTCCTTTGAACCGAAAAATTTGTGAATTTGCTTAAAGAGCTGTCCTCCCGGGCGCTGATTTTCGTCGAATACGATAACCTTCATCCCGCAGTTTGCGGCCTTGATGGCTGCCGAAAGACCCGCGGGACCTGCACCAACAACAATCAAATCATAATGCTTTATCATTTCCGTGCGTCCTCCTTACTGCCCGTTCCATATTGTGTTTCCACAACCATACCTTCCTCCAAAGGAGTGATGCATGTTCTTATATTTGTCTTTCCGTTTACGATCATTACGCAGTCCGTGCATCTTCCGAT
>CAVGEP010000116.1:0-5560 GCA_963628105.1 Alistipes communis | reverse complement strand
GCATGTCGGAGGTCTTAAAAACCGGCAAGCCGGTCCTGGATTGGCCGGTCCGGATCGAATCCTACCTGGACAAAAATTATCTTCAAATTGTTTCCAATGATATGTTTCCGACTTTTGACGAAAGCGGAGCCGTGAGCGGGCTAATTGAGATTTCTCGTTCGCAACAACAGGAAATCAAAAAGTTACGCAAAAACATAGGTCTCAATGCCGAATACACTTTTGCAGATGTTGTCGGCAAAAGCAAGGTTATACAACAAGACGTGAAGTTAGCCAAGGAATTTGCCGCGAACTGCGGCACAGTTCTCATAACTGGCGAAAGCGGAGTCGGGAAGGAAATCTTTGCTCAATCGATTCACAACTACAGCTCCCGAAGCAGAGGTCCCTTTGTTGCGCTTAACTGCGCGAACTTCCCTGCCGAACTCATTGAGAGCGAATTGTTCGGATATGTGGAAGGGGCGTTTACCGGCGCTTCTAAAAAAGGGCAAATGGGAAAATTCGAGCTTGCAAACGGCGGTACCCTTTTTCTTGACGAAATCGGGGAGCTTCCCTACTACTTCCAGTCCAAGCTTCTTCGGGTTTTGGAAACATGGACAGTAACCAGAGTCGGAGGTCTCAAGGAAATCCCTGTCGATGTTCGCCTGATTGCTGCAACCAACCGTAATCTGCCGGAAATGATAAAGGCCGGACTTTTTCGTCAGGATCTCTATTACCGCTTGCAGGTGCTTAACTTGGACTTGCCGCCGCTACGCAGTCGCAAAGAAGACATCCCATTGATTGCCGAGCATTTCCTCAAGATTTTTGCTAAGCAAAATTCCCACGCGCAGAAAAAGCTCACTTCTGAGGCAAAGGCAGAGCTGATGTCATACGACTGGCCGGGTAACGCTCGGGAACTGAAGAACGTGAAGAACCGCGTCGATTTGCTATACAGGGGTGAGCAAATAACTGCGGACACTATAACAACCGCCTTGTTCGGCAACAAAGCAGGTCATGTAACGACGCCTGCGGAAAGCAGCCAAATTGCAAGCATAGAGACCAATCCAATCCCTACCCTTACCCCCGAAGAACGAATCAGCCGCTGCCGAGAAGATATAGACGCCGCCTATATCAAGCTTCTGCAAGAAGCCCTCACCATCACTCATGGGAACAAGAAAGAGGCCGCCGCCCTGCTTGGCATTGCGCGCAAGACGGTGTATCGCCTTCTGGAAAAATATAATTTGCCTTTATAAAAGCGTGGGTCATTTTTGACTCACGCTTTTTCTATGTATCTTTTATGCCCCCCCTTTCTCTCGTTTTGTGTGTCGTAAATGTCACGCATCTTTCCCGCGGTCAATGCCCTGCCGGCAGTTTTGTTAAAATTTCAACGGTTTCACTTCTTGGCACGTCTTTTGCTGTTAACATTGGCAGAACGAATCTAAGGAGGAAGCTGTTTTGATTTTCAACATTCAAAAATGCTCGATACATGACGGAGTCGGACTTCGCACCATCGTTTTCTTCAAGGGCTGTCCCTTGCACTGTCCTTGGTGCGCAAATCCCGAATCGCAATCTTACCGCACGCAGATCATGGAATTTCCCAGAAAATGCATCGGCTGCGGCGCCTGTGTACCGATTTACAAAAACTCGTCGCAAAAAGTGTGGCTATGCCGCAAAAACTCGTCGCAAAAAGTGTAGTTAGCGTGCAAAAACTCGTTGTAATTTTTGTAGACAGGTGTTATACTATATTTGACTCGCAAGTCGGGAGGTGAATAAATGTATAGAATTGCTATCGAAAACTTGTTCAAATGGAAAGAAAGCAAGTACCGCAAGCCTTTGATTATCGAGGGTGCCCGCCAAGTTGGCAAGACTTGGCTGATGAAAGAATTTGGCAAACAGGCATATAAAGATACCGTGTATATCAATTTTGACTCCAATTTCAGGATGGCAGAATTATTTGCCTCAGATCTTGATACCGAGCGCTTGATTTCCGGTTTGGAGCTTTATGCCGGACACAAAATCGACCCGAGCAGCACCCTGCTGATCTTTGATGAGGTTCAGGAGGTTCCGCGCGCCCTTACATCCCTGAAATATTTTTGCGAAAATGCGCCGCAGTATCATATCGTATGTGCAGGTTCCTTGCTGGGTATCGCGCTGCACCAAGGTACATCGTTTCCTGTAGGCAAGGTCGATTTTATGAAACTGTATCCCCTTTCTTTCAAGGAATTTTTGATGGCAGTCGGCAAGGAGCGTTTTGCGGAACTTTTGGATAACCGGGATTTTCAAATGATTACGGCGTTTAAACAAACATATATCGACGCTTTGAAGCAATACTACTTTGTCGGCGGTATGCCGGAGGCGGTGCAATGTTTCATCGAAAACAGCGACTTTAACCAGGTTCGCGAAATTCAAAAGCGGATTCTTGGCGCATATATGCAAGATTTTTCAAAGCACGCGCCAAACGAAATCGTCCCAAGAATACGGATGCTGTGGAACAGCATCCCCTCTCAGCTTGCGAAAGAAAACAAAAAATTCATCTACGGTCTTATCCTCGAGGGCGCCCGTGCGAAAGACTACGAAATTGCAATTATGTGGCTCAGCGACTGCGGACTCGTTCACAAGGTCAACCGAGTAAATGTGGCGGGGATTCCCCTGCGAGCCTATGAAGATCTACGGGCATTCAAACTATTTGTTTTAGATGTGGGGCTGCTGGGCTGCATGGCAGGGCTTCGTCAGCAAACCTTGCTTGAGGGCAACGCTCTTTTCGTTGAATTTAAGGGAGCCCTTACCGAGCAATATGTTTGTCAGCAGCTAAAGACGCGCAAAGATTTGGATATTTTCTACTATACGAACGACCGTGGCTCCTGCGAAGTGGATTTTGTCGTAAATATCGACGGACAAATCGTTCCCGTAGAAGTCAAAGCGGAGATAAATCTTCGTTCAAAGAGTCTGAAGACCTATCGCGAAAAATTCTCGCCTGAAATTTCTGTTCGTGCGTCAATGGCAGACTACCGTAAGGGCGATGGGCTCATAAACCTGCCGCTGTATATGATCGGACAAATTGAGGCAGTGGTGGAAAAATAAACATAAAGCAGCCGGGGGATATACATTTTCGCGCGTCCCTCGGCTGTTTTCTAACACATCTTTTATATATTTTTACTGAGCGTAACTTATCTTTGAAAATTCATGCTTGTGAATTTTTGCCGTAAAAGCCAAGTTTCGGGGGTCTATGCCTCGTATGCGAATCCAAGCTCGTCCAGTACGGATTTTACATAGGCTTCGTCTGCGCGGCAGTCTGCGGCAAGGAATTTTACGTCCTCTGCCGTCAGGGGTTTGCCCGCCGCCTTTGGAGCGGATTTCTTGATGAGAGATTTTCTCATGTGGTTAAGGTCGAGCTCCTTTGTTCTGAAAAGACCCGGGTCGCTAGGCAGAATGACATTCTTGCCCGGTACGTCTTCCTCAGGAGAACCGAATCTTACTTCGATGCCGTTCTTTCTTGCAAAGTCAAGCTGCGGCTGAATGTGCTTGCCTGCTCCGGTGTACTCTGTCTCGGTTACGACAACGAGGGCATCTTCCGGAAGCTCCTGTGCCAGAGCGAATGCCGCCGCAAGAGCGGTGTTTCCCGCAGGACCTCTTTCCAGACCCTCCAGGTTTGCAAGCATTTCCGTCATGAACATAACTTCCCCCTGAGTAGTAGAAACGTATCTGTCCATGTATCTCAGCGGTCTTGCCGCAGATCTCGGAACATCGCCGGTGTCAGGGTTTGTTGCGTGAGGTACTCCGAATCCCGTGTGGCCCGTGGTGCAGGATTTCTTGTTGAAATCATCGTCGGATGCCATTGAAAGTCCCGTAAGGTCGATGGAGGCTGCTACAACCTTGGTATCGGCAGCGCCTGCCTTGATGAGACCTCTTGCGGTTCCCGTAACCATGCCGCCGCCTGCCTGTGTGCAGACAACCATTGCCGGGTCTTTGCCGTATTTTTCTCTACACTGAGTTGCGATTTCGTAGCCCAGAGTTTCAACTCCTGCGATTCCGAATGGGGAATACAGGGAAGCGTTGAAATATCCCGTGTCTTCCATTACGGAAAGGTGCTCATAGAAAAGCTCCGGTCCAACGGTAAGCTGAATAACCTCTGCGCCCAAGGCTTCGCACTTTCTTGCCTTTTCAACGATTTCCGGTTGACCTACCCCGCGGGAATCGTAGCATTCCTGAACAATGATGCACTTCATGCCCTGCATCGCTGCCTGGGAAGCTACCGCCGCGCCGTAGTTTCCGGAGGTTGCCGCAATTACACCCTTGTAGCCCAGCTTCTTTGCGTGAGCCACCGCGCAAGCCGCACGTCTGTCCTTGAAGGAACCGGATGGATTCGCGGCTTCGTCCTTTGCGAGAATCATCGCGCCGTAGCCCGGTTTTGCGTATTTTCTTGCCAGCTTTGTGATATTTCTCAGTTCAAGGAGCGGTGTGTTTCCTACCCCTGTCTTTGCCTGAATTTCGCAGACTTCCTGAAGGGTATATCCCGTGGCTTTCATGAGTTCTTCGTAGTCGAAGGCTACGGAACCTGATTCAAATTTATCGAAGTCAAGTCCCAGAGATTCTTTCATGATGTCTGCGGATCTTCCCATTACCGAAGTATAGTCTTTTGCCAGTGCCATTATTCCTCACCTCCGAATTTCATGATTCCCCTGAGAATTTTGTCGATTTCGATGATTTCCGGTACAAAATCCCCGTAGCTGTGGGTGTAATGCGGATTTTCCTCTATCAATACGCCCTTTTCGATACGACCTACCGCGGTTTCTACGCTGACCGTATCGCCGATTTTTGCTTCGTCATCAAGCAAAGAGCCCTTTGTCCACATCTCGAAGTTACACTTCTTTGTGTCATCGGGAATCTTTGCAGTTCTCTCATCTGCCTTGAGTACGACGGAATGGATGCGTACCCAATCTCCCTTTTTTGCCATAATATCTTCTCCTTTTCTATCACTTTTCCACTATTATTTTTTGACCTATATTTTGACCGCTCATAAATTTTTTTGCAACGTCTTCGCTCGAATATCTTCGAATGGCAAGGCTTACAGTCCGGTTTGAATGGTTCTTTCGATGATATTTTCCTGAATATTTTCCTCAAGATCTACGAAGAATGCGGAGTAGCCCGCAACGCGAACCAGCATATTGCGGTAGTTCTCCGGGTGCTTCTGTGCGTCTCTTAATGTTTCGTTGTCAACCACGTTGATCTGCATGTGGCTTCCCTTCATGCTGAAATGCGCTTTCAGTACGGTTTCCAGAATATCGATGCCCTTTTCGCCCTTGACAATCTGCGGGTCGAAACGCTGATTCAAGAGCATTCCCGCCTGAAGATTGCCCTGGTCGATGGAGTCAAGGGACTTTACAACCGCCGTCGGTCCACAGGTGTCGCAACCGATCATCGGCGAAGCATTGTCGGCAAGAGGCGTGAATGCGTGTCTGCCGTCCGGCGTTGCGGTGATGTTCTTTCCAAGCTGAACGTTGTAGGACTGAGTGGCGCATACGGAAATGAAGCTTCCGTCTCTGCCGTCTCTGTATTTCTTGATTTCTTCGTCTACGCTGCCTGCGGC
>CAVGEP010000115.1:0-5591 GCA_963628105.1 Alistipes communis | reverse complement strand
CTCTATAGGAGCGCAAAAAAAGGCCGCCTGTGCGGGCTTTTGTGTTAGCGCAAGGCAGCCTTTTGTCTTCAGTTTTGTTTGTTCCGCAAAATTATTTTGGCAGAGCATATTTTTCTTCGTATTTGTTCATCTTTATGTCAAAATCGCTGTGGCCATACATCTTCAAATCGTCCAGATAGTGGTGCATATCGAAGTTGCCTTTTTCGCTCTCGATGACGCAAACCGCAAGATTTGAGCAGTGGTCTGCAACACGTTCCAGATTTGTGTTAAGATCCGATAAGATGAACCCAAGCTCTATGGTACAGGTTCCGTCTTTGAGTCTTTTTACGTGGCGGCTCTTGACCTCGTTGTGGATTGCGTCGATGACGTCTTCCAGCGGCTCCACTTCCTTGGCCATTGCTACATCATCCGTTTCAAAGGCATCTACCGCAAGGTTTACGATTTCGTGCACCGCATCCATAAATACGGTAATTTCCTTTTGGGCGCTCTGAGAAAAATCAAGCCCTTTCGAGTTTAGTTCTATCGCAGTCTCCGCAATATTTCGCGCATGGTCGCTGATTCGCTCCAAATCGCCAATATTATGCAAAATCATTGTCAGAGTCTTGCTGTCATCTTCGCTTACATCAAGTCTGGAAAGCTTGACAATATACTCTCCCAGTGCGTCCTCGTAGCGGTCGATTTTTTCTTCCAGTCTGAAAACCTCGTCGCATTTTTCTTTGTCAAACTTTTTCATCAAATCCATCGCCTCAAAGATGCACTCTCTGGCGTGGTTTGCCATCCTTATCGTAACGGTCTTGCACTGAGTAACCGCAAAGCTGGGAGTTTCGAAGAAACGCTCGTCTAAGAAGTTCAGGGTCTGATCCGGATTCTTTTCCTCCGGAGCATCCTTTACTACCTTGTTTGCCAGCCTTTCCAGAGCCTTTGTAAACGGCAGCAGCATCGCCGTGCAGCCCACGTTGAACATACTGTGGATAACCGCTACGTTCGCCGGATTTACTGTATTCGCAAGGAAATCAAAATGTACAAAGGCATTTGCCGTATAGAATAGGGTCAGGAAAACGATCGTCCCTATGATATTAAACGAAAGGTGTACCGCCGCAACCCGCTTCGCGCCTCGGTTTGCACCGATGGACGAAAGGATTGCCGTGATACAGGTTCCTATATTCTGACCCATGATGATCGGAATGGTTGTCCCGTATGTGACCGCCCCGGTCTTGCAGAGAGCCTGCAAAATTCCCACGGAAGCGGAGGAACTTTGGATCGCCGCGGTAAAGATCGCTCCTGCCGCAACTCCAAGCACCGGATTGCTGAACATTGTCAGCACGTTTACAAATTCCGGCACGTCTGCCAGTGGTTTAACCGCCGAGCTCATGATATCCATGCCGTACATGAGAACCGCAAAGCCGATGAGGATCAGCCCGATATCATATTTTTTCTCGCTTTTCATGAACATCATGAAAACGATTGCAACCGCTGCAAGGATCGGCGAAAATGCCATTGGGTTCAGCATCTGAATGATAAAGCTATCGCCCTGAAGCCCCGAAAGGCTCAGTAGCCACGCCGTAGCGGTGGTTCCGATGTTGGCTCCCATGATAACGGGAATCGCCTGCCTTAAGGTCATAATTCCCGAGTTTACGAATCCTACAAGCATTACGGTGGTAGCTGAGGAGCTTTGAATTACAGCCGTCACAGCCGTTCCCAGTAGTACCCCCTTTGGTACGTTTGAGGTCAGACGGCTTAAGATTTCTTCCAGCTTGCTTCCCGACGCTCTTTTCAGTCCGTCGCCCATGGTTTCCATGCCGAACAGGAAGAGGCAAAGCCCTCCCAAGAGTTGCAACACTCCAAAAATGTCCATAGTATTGTGTCTCCTTTAACTTTTTCCTTCGTTTATTTCGTTTGTTCCATTTTTCTTCATTTTCTATTGTAACTGAAAATACCGTAAAGAAAAAGTTAAATCTAAGTTAAATATATCCACCGAAAAGTACAAGCTACATAACACAAAAGGGCACAACCATGCTCAGTGGTCATGTCCTTTTGTCAAGCAGAGTCATACTCTGAAATTTCCAAGTTATTTTCGGGTATCAGAATAAGCCCGTGATCACACCGTTTTCGTCGATGTCAATCTTTTCTGCGGACGGCACCTTCGGAAGTCCCGGCAAGGTCATGATGTCCCCGGTCTTCACTACCACGAAGCCTGCGCCGGCACAAACCTTTACGTCCTTGATGGTTATCTTGAATCCTCTCGGCGCCCCCAGTAGCGCTGCGTCATCGGAAAAGCTGAACTGGGTCTTCGCCATACATACAGGAAGTTTGCCAAAGCCAAGTCCCTCTATGGTAGCCAGCTGTTTCTTCGCGGCCGCGGTAAATACAACGCCGTCGGCTCTGTAAATCTTCTTGGCTACGGTTTCGACCTTTTCCTTGATGCCAAGCTCGTCCTCATATACGAATTGGAAGTGGTTTTCGCTTTCGCAGAGTCTGAGAACTTCCTCCGCAAGCTGGATTCCGCCCTCGCTGCCTTTGCCCCAAACTTCCGAAAGCACCACGTTTACCCCAAGCTCCTTGCATTTTTCTCTTACCAGCTCAAGTTCCGCTTCGGTATCCGTCGGGAATCTGTTGATTGCAACCACGCAAGGAAGTCCGTAGTTTTGCGTTACGTTTTCCACGTGCTGGAGGAGATTTGGAATACCCTTTTCCAGCGCTTCCAGGTTTTCGCCATTAAGCTCAGCCTTCGGAACGCCGCCGTGATATTTGAGGGCTCTGACGGTGGCAACGATAACCGCCGCGTCCGGTCTCAGTCCCGCCTTACGGCATTTGATATCTACGAATTTTTCGGCCCCAAGATCCGCTGCGAATCCGGCTTCCGTGATAACGATGTCCCCCAGCTTAAGGGCCATCTTCGTTGCCATAATGGAGTTGCAGCCGTGGGCAATGTTTGCGAAAGGTCCGCCGTGAATGAAGGCAGGCGTGTGTTCCAAGGTCTGCACGAGGTTCGGTTTGAGGGCATCCTTAAGGACTGCCGCAACTGCCCCCTGTACCCTCAGGTCTGCCACCGTGACAGGCTTATCGTCATAGGTGTAGCCTACGATAATCTGCGCTACCTTTTCCTTTAAGTCCGCAATGTCTTTGGAAAGGCAGAGTATCGCCATGATTTCGCTGGCAACGGTGATTTCGAATCCGTCTTCGCGAGGAACTCCCTGCATTCTGCCCCCCAGACCGTCAACGATGTTTCTAAGCTGTCTGTCGTTCATGTCGATAACCCGTTTCCAGGTGATTTTCTTGACGTCGATTCCCAGCTGATTGCCCTGCTGGATGTGGTTGTCAAGACAGGCTGCGATGAGGTTATTTGCAATTCCGATTGCGTGCATATCGCCGGTAAAATGCAGGTTGATGTCTTCCATAGGAACCACCTGCGCGTAGCCGCCTCCTGCCGCGCCGCCTTTTACGCCGAAAACAGGCCCCAGTGACGGTTCTCTGAGGGTTGCAAAGACATTTTTACCCAGTTTATGAAGGGCATCTGCAAGTCCCACCGTTGTGGTGGTCTTTCCCTCTCCCGCGGGAGTCGGTGAGATGGCGGTTACCAGCACAAGCTTGCCATCCGGGGCACCAGCTTTTTCTTTTAACAGGTTGTAATCGATTTTCGCCTTGTACTTGCCGTACTGCTCGACATATTTTTCGTCGATTCCCGCATCGGCCGCAATTTTGCTGATGTTTGTCATAACAGATTCCTGTGCAATCTGAATGTCACTTTTAAATTCCATTTTTTCTCCTCCTGCTTTCGTTATTATAATATATTTTTTAGAAATGTTTTTCTGTGGATGGGGGTTATGCCGTGCCGGGAAATCCCCTCATAATGCGCCTTCGTGCCGTAGCCTTTGTTGCTCTCGAAAGCGTAATAAGGATATTCCTTGGCATACTCTACCATCATGCGATCTCGCGTAACCTTCGCAACGATCGAAGCGGCGGCGATGGAGACGCTTTTGGCATCTCCCTTGATAATCCCTGTCTGGGGTAGTTCAAGCTCATCCAATGTCAGGGCGTCAATCAGGAGATGCTGGATCTGCGCCCCGCGGTTTTCTCGCAGGTTCTCGTCCGCTTTCGCTACAGCCGAGACCATCGCCCGCTTCGTTGCATTAAGTATGTTGATTTCGTCTACTATATTATTGTCGCACATTCCGACGCCCCACGCAAGGGCTTCTGACAATATTTTATCAAAAAGTTCTTCCCTTTTCTTCTCGGAAAGCTTCTTGGAATCGTCCACCCCCAGTACGTCAAAGTCCTCCGGCAAAACCACGCAGGCGCTGACCACAGGACCCGCCAGTGGGCCTCTGCCCACCTCGTCGATTCCGGCAATGTATTTGAGGCCCTTTGCCCGCAGCTCTTTCTCGAAGGTCTGCATGGTCCTGAGCCTTTCTCTGAGGATTTCTTCTCTTTCTGCTTTTGTCACTCCGCGCCCTCCTGTACCTGCTCCAGGGTGATATTTCCTATCTTGCCGCTTCGAAACTCGTCCAGCAGGGTCTTTCCGCATCTTTCGTAGTCGATTCGCTTCCCCGGCAGGATAAAGCCTCGTTTTCGGGCGATGTTTTCCATATTGGTAAGGGCGTCTTCCCCTACTTCATCCAGTTTATATCTTTCTTGTAAAAGCTGCGGGTAGTCCCGCTGCAAAACCTTGATCAGTTCCAGTGCAAGGGTCGCCACATCTAAAATTTCGTCTTTAATCGAACCGCAGAAAGCTAAATTCAGTCCTACTTCCGGGTCCTCAAACTTCGGCCAGAGGATTCCCGGCGTGTCCAGAAGCTGCATTCCGTTTTCCAGAGAAAGCCACTGTTTCCCCTTTGTAACTCCGGGTCTGTCTCCGGTCTTTGCGCTCTTTTTCCCTGTCATTCGGTTAATGAGGGAGGATTTTCCAACATTCGGCACCCCCACGATCATCATCCGAAGCGGTTTTTTGCGGATTTGCCCCTGGTTTTTTTCATCCTGGAGTTTGCTGAGGAGCTTATATAGCTGATTCACCCCTGCTCCGGACATACAATTCATGGAAAGTACGATATTCCCCTGTTTCTTGAAAAAGTCCGCCCATTCTGCGTTTGCCTTTCCGTCGGAAAGGTCGCTTTTATTCAGGATTATGATTCGTTTTTTTGTCTTTACCAGTTCGTCGATAACGGGATTTCGGCTGGAAACGGGGATTCTGGCGTCGATGACTTCGATTACGATATCCACCATTTTCAGGTTTTCCGCTATGAGTTCCCTGGTCTTTTTCATGTGCCCGGGATACCAGTTTATGTTTTCTATCATTTCCCCTCCTGTTTCCTGTAAAATTTCTGCGAAAGTTCCGCATTTTGTTATCTCTCGGCTATTCTCCGTTCCCGTTTCGCAATTAAAATCGCTTTAGTAAGAAAAAGGGGAATCTTTGCGATTCCCCGTGGTAATTAATCTAGTCTCTTGTTTTAATTTTAGCAGCCTTACCTGTTCTTTCGCGCATGTAGTTGAGTTTCGCTCTTCTAACCGCGCCTCTTCTGGTCACTTCGATTTTTTCGATTTTCGGTGAATGAAGCGGGAATGTTTTTTCTACGCCTACGCCCGAAGAAATCTTT
>CAVGEP010000114.1:0-5623 GCA_963628105.1 Alistipes communis | reverse complement strand
TCTCAGGAAATCAATACCGCCGATGACGCCCTCTGCGTCTTCGCCCTTGCAGCCGACACCTGTGGAAACCCACGCGCCGATGCCAAGGAGAACCGCATCGAAGTCAGATTTGATTGTTTCAAACGGAATGTCCTGTCCGATCTTTGTATTTGTGATGATCTCAACGCCCATCATTTCGATGGTTGCGATTTCTTCGTCAAGAACAGCCTTCGGGAGTCTGTATTCCGGAATGCCGTATCTGAGCATACCGCCTGCCTTCGGCATTGCCTCGAAGATGGTTACTCTGTGACCCATCTGTCTTAAGAAATATGCCGCGGAAAGTCCCATAGGGCCGCCGCCGATGATGGCAACGCTCTTTCCTGTGTCTTCTTCGCACTCAGGGATGAATCTGTCACCGTCAAGGTCGTTATCCGCAACGAATCTCTTGAGCTGCTGAATGGAAATCGGCTCGTCCACAAGACCTCTTCTGCAAGCCTCTTCGCACGGATGCGGACAAACTCTGCCAAGAGCCGCCGGCAGCGGAATCTTGTCCTTTACCAGTTCGAGAGCAGCCTCAAATTCGCCGTTTGCGATGAGACCTACATAACCCTGACAGTCCGTCTTTGCAGGGCAAGCCAGTACGCAAGGCGGTCTGCAATCACCTGTGTGATTGGAAAGCAGAAGCTCAAGGTTGGTCTTTCTGGATTCGATGACTCTGTCCGTATTTGTGTTAACGATCATTCCCGGAGCGATTTCTGTCGCGCAAGCCTTGCAGAGCTTCGGATTTCCGTCTACCTCGCACATACAAAGGCCGCAGGAACCGTAAATTTTTGTTCTTTCGTCGTAGCAAAGAGTTGGAATGAAAATATCATTTTCTCTGGCAACTTCAAGAATAGTCTGTCCGGCAAAACCAGTAACTTCTTTGCCGTTTATGTTTAATCTATATTTGTTCATTACCTTTTCCTCCCCTCTATTTCTTCTCGATTGCGCCAAATTTGCAGGTTTCTAAGCACTTGCCGCATTTGATGCATTTTTCTTTGTCGATAACGTGCTGTCCTTTAACTTCGCCGGAAATAGCCCCAACAGGACATTTGCGCGAGCAAGCCGTACAGCCCTTACAAGCGTCCGTAATCGAGTAAGTTACGAGAGCCTTGCAGGATTTTGCGGTACATTTGTGGTTATAGATATGGTCTTCGTACTCATTTCTGAAATACTTGATTGTAGTAAGTACAGGGTTCGGAGCGGTCTGACCCAGTCCGCAAAGGGAACCGTCTTTGATCTTTCCTGCCAGTTCTTCCAGAAGCTCGATATCTCCGTCTTTGCCCTCGCCCTTGGTGATTCTTTCGAGGATCTCCAGCATTCTCTTGGTGCCGATACGGCAGTAGTTGCACTTGCCGCAGGATTCGTCACGGGTGAAGTTCAGGAAGTATCTTGCCATATCAACCATACAGGTGTCCTCGTCCATGACGATCATACCGCCGGAACCTACGATGGCACCTGTCTTGTTGATGTCTTCATAGGTAACAGGGGTGTCGATGAGGTGTGCCGGAATACATCCGCCGGACGGGCCGCCCATCTGAACAGCCTTGAACTCTCTGTCGTTCTTGATGCCGCCGCCGATGCCGAAAAGAACCTCTCTGAGGGTCATGCCCATAGGTACTTCTACGAGGCCGCCCTTCTTGATCTTTCCTGCAAGCGCGAATACCTTTGTACCCTTGGAAGCCTCTGTGCCGAACTTGCCGAAGGCAGCTCCGCCGTTAAAGATGATCCAAGGAACATTTGCCAGTGTTTCTACATTATTGATGTCGGTCGGTTTCTGCCAGAATCCCTTTGCTGCCGGGAACGGCGGTTTGAGTCTAGGCATACCTCTTTCGCCCTCCAATGAAGCGATCAGAGCGGTTTCTTCGCCGCATACGAAAGCGCCAGCACCTGCCTTGATATAGATATCAAAGTCAAAGCCGCTTCCGAAGATGTTCTTGCCAAGGTACCCTCTTTCTCTTGCCTGAGCCATGGCGATTTCCAGTCGTTTGATGGCAAGCGGGTACTCTGCACGGCAGTAGATAACGCCCTGGGATGCGCCCATGGCATATCCGCCGATGATCATGCCCTCAAGGAGTGAGTGTGGGTCACCCTCCAGAACGGAACGATCCATGAATGCCCCCGGATCTCCCTCGTCGGCGTTACATACCAAATATTTTTCTTTTCCCGGGCTCTGCTTTGCGGCATTCCACTTGAACCATGTAGGGAAGCCTGCGCCGCCTCTGCCTCTGAGTCCGGAAATCTTGATTTCTTCGATAACTTCTTCCGGTTTCATTGATTTGAGAACCTTTTCGATAGCCTTGTAGCCGTCTACCGCAAGGTATTCGTCAATGTTTTCCGGATTGATAATTCCGCAGTTTCTGAGAACGACTCTCTCCTGCTTTCCGATAAATTGTTTGTCTTCTTCTGTGATTGCAAGCTCCTGGCAAACCTTGTGGTTTACAAGGTGGCTTTCCACGATCTGTTCAACCTTGTCTGGCTGAACCTTGACATATCTTGTCATTTCGCCGTTGTCATCGTATACATCTACGATTGGTTCCAAATAGCAGGTACCTACGCATCCTACCGTTCCAACCTCAACGCCAAGACCCTTTTCGGCGATTGATTTTTCCAATGCGGCAACCGTCTTTTTCGCGCCGGTAGCAATGCCGCAGCTGCCTTGTCCAACTACTACTTTCATACTATGTACCTCCTATGCTCTTTCTCTGATTTCGGCGAGAATCTGGGTAACTTTGTCCTTTGTAAGGTTGCCGTAAGTCTCGTCTCCCTCAGCGCTCTTTACCATCATTACCGGAGCAAGGGAGCAGCATCCGAGGCAGGCTACGTTGTTAAGCGTGAAAATGCCGTCTTCGGTAGTTTCGCCGTCCTTAATTCCGAGATACTCGCAAACGGCTTCTTCGATGATTTCCGAGCCGTTTACGTGGCACGCGGTACCCTGGCAAAGCATGATGAGATACTTGCCGATTGGCTGAAGTCTAAACTGCGCGTAAAATGTCGCAACGCCGTAAATCTTCGCCGGCTTAATTCCGGTTGCGTCGGATATATAGTTGATCGTGTCGATGGACAGATAACCATAGATATCCTGAGCTTTTTGGAGGATAGTAATCAAACTACCCGGTACTTTTGCATATTGATCCAAAACAGGCTGCAGCTCTTTGAACTGCTCTCTCCTCTTTTCGGCACAATTGCAATTACATGTTTTTTCACTCATTTTTTGCACCTCTTAAATTTTATATATTACATCCAAAAAGGATAATTTAAACAAGGTCAGGCTCGGAAGCATCTTTTTCTTCCGCATCCTTTGGCAAAATATATATTTTTACACGCTCGATACGTCTGTCCTGAACAGCCATGATCTTAAAGCGGTAATTTTCAAATTCAATCACACGTCCGACGTCTCCTTCGTCGGGGATTTCACCTAATATGTCTATGATAAAGCCGCCGATGGTTTCGCTGGTCTCGGAAACAAGGTCGATTCCAAGTTCCTCATCCAAGTCGTCAAGGTCCACGTCCCCGTCTACGAGATAAATATTATCGTCAACCTTATCGATGATCTCCTCTTCCTCATCATATTCGTCGTCGATGTCCCCTACGACCTGCTCTATGATGTCCTCCATGGTTACAATTCCGCTGAACCCGCCATATTCGTCAATCAAGATGGCGATCTGCTGTTTTGCAGCCTGCATTTCGTAGAGCAGCGAGTCTATATTTTTGGTTTCCGGCACAAAATATGCCTTTCGGATGATCGAGGCGATATCCACCCCGTCAAATCCCTTTTCCCATGCCTGAATCAGATAGTCCTTTATGTGCAAAATGCCGATGATATTGTCGGTTTCGCCCTTGCACACCGGAATTCTGGAATATCTCATGGTCATCAGGTCGTTGAGGTATTCTTCCGGCGGATCGTCGATATCGATCACAAAAACATCGGTACGTGGGGTCATGATCTCATATGCCAGTTTATCGTCAAAGGCGAAGATGGAGTTTATCATCTTCTTGCCTTCTTCTTTGAGAATACCGGATTCCTGCCCCGCCTCCAGCATGGACATGACTTCTTCCTCAAGCTGCTGGGAATCCTCTTCTCTTCGCGTTACCTTCTTCCAAAACTTCTTTAAATTTCCGTCTTTGCTGCCCTTGCTACTGGGCCCGCCGCCTAAATCATTTGACATTTGTTTTCTCCTTTTTCTTACGAAGCATAAAATTTTCGCCTACCGGCTCTGCCATTTTTATCTTTAGAATTTGCTGGGGATGGGGTGCCGAGACTATTGGATTGCCCTCCTCGTCGTACATCTCCCTAAGTTCCTGCACGAAATAGTCTTGTCCCGGTCCGAAGATTTCGATTTCTTCTCCCAGCACCATCTTGTTTCTCTGTTCCACCGTGGCAAATCCCGTTTTCGGGTCATAATCCTTCACAAGACCCGTAAATACATAGTCCCGGGTATATGCGCTGGTGCGATAATTCTGGTCTTTGTTGGTGGGATTGTTGAAATAGAAGCCCGTGGTAAATTCCCTGTGGCTCACCTTTTTCATTTCCTCCATCCATTCCTGCTTAAACTGATATTTGTCTGGATTTTCGTAATATGCGTCTATGGCCTTTCGGTATGCTGCGATGATGGTTGCTACATAAAAAATGCTCTTCATCCTGCCTTCGATTTTCAGGGAGGAAAGCCCGGATTCCACAAGCTCCGGTATGTGCTCGATCATGCAAAGATCCCGCGAATTGAGGATGTATGTGCCTCGGTCGTCCTCCTCGATTGGATAATACTGCCCCGGTCTTTGTTCTTCAACCAAAGCGTATTTCCAGCGGCAAGGATGAGCGCACATTCCCTGGTTTGCGTCCCTTTCGATCATAAAATTGCTCAGGAGGCACCTGCCGGAATAGGAAATGCACATGGCACCATGAACAAAGGCCTCATATTCCAAGTCTTTCGGGGTGTTTTGCCTGATTTCTGCAATTTCCCCGAAGCTAAGCTCTCTGGCAAGGACGATGCGGCGTACACCGATATTATACCAGAAATTCGCCGTCCGGTAATTGGTCATATTTGCCTGGGTGCTGAGATGAATCTCCGCCTCCGGAATTATCTCCTGAATCAGCATTATGATACCCGGATCGCTTACGATAAAGGCATCGATTGCCAGCGTTCTTATCTTTTCCAGGTATTCCCGAAGGGGGCGTATATCCCGGTTGTGTGCGAAAATGTTTATGGTAAGATAGCATTTTGCCCCACGGTCATGGGCAAATTCGATACCCTCCCGCATTTCATCGTATGTAAGGTTTCCTGCCCCTGCTCTGAGGGAAAAGCATTCGCCTCCGAAATATACGGCATCTGCACCGTACAAAACGGCTATTTTCAGTTTTTCCAAATCTCCCGCAGGAGCAAGCAACTCTATTTTCTTCATTAAATTCCGTATTTCTCCGTTTATTTCAGCCTCGTGAGGGCAAGTCCGTCGCCGACCGCAATCACGCTGCTTTCAAATCGCGGGTCTCGATGGATAAAATCCAGAAACTCCCGCATTTTTCGTATATTCGTCTTGTATTTTCCCTTTGGGTCGTAACTATCGTCTACAACCAGCCCCCGAAACAGGACATTGTCCGATATTATCA
>CAVGEP010000113.1:0-5627 GCA_963628105.1 Alistipes communis | reverse complement strand
ACCTACGAGAGTCTTGAAGAAATTGATGGTGAAGATAGACCGGTGCTTTCCTACCACGAGATAACACAGCTTGAGGTGCAGCTAAAATACGAGGGATATATACAGAAGCAGCTTCGTCAGGTAGAAAGATATAAGAAGCTGGAAAACCGAAGGCTTGATGAGGAACTCGATTATTCGGCGGTTGAAGGACTGCGAATAGAAGCAATCCAAAAGCTTGATAAGATCCGGCCCGCATCACTTGGACAGGCGTCGAGAATTTCCGGCGTTTCCCCGGCGGATATAAATGTTTTGATGATATACCTGGAAAAGAAAAGGAGAGGCGCACGGTGATAGATTTTAGAGATTCCCTCGCGGAGATAGGAATTTCCTGCACAGATGAGCAAATTCAAAAATTCGACAGATATATGCAAGGGATTTTGGCATGGAACGAAAAGGTCAATCTTACGCGGATTACCGAGCCCGGCGAGTTTGTTATAAAGCACTATCTGGACAGCCTGGCATGCTGCGTGCGCAAGGAATATCAAGGTGCAGAGAGGATAATTGATGTAGGAACCGGAGCGGGGTTTCCGGGGATTCCGCTTGCGATAATCTCGCCGGAAAAGCAATTTGTACTGATGGATTCGCTCGCCAAGCGGCTCAAGATTATTGACATCCTATGCGAAGAAATAGGCATCACGAATGTAAAAACCGTTCACGCCAGGGCAGAGGAACTTGCCGCAAACAAAGAGCACAGAGAAAAATACGATCTATGTGTATCCAGAGCAGTCGCAAATCTGGCGAGCCTGTCAGAATACTGCCTGCCATTCGTAAAGGTGGGCGGAAGCTTCGTCGCATACAAAGGACCGGAGGCCGCCGAAGAAGCTGGCAGCGCGGCAAGAGCCATCAGGCTGCTTGGCGGAAGCCCTGCGCAAATATATGATGCGAGCCTTGGAAAATACCAGCTTGCGCATAAACTTGCAATCATCAAAAAGATCAAGAATACCGACAAGAGATACCCGAGAAAAGCGGGCACTCCGACAAAAGATCCACTATAATTATCGAATGTTTCACGTGAAACATTCGATAATTTTTTCGTTTTATAGTAGAAAAAGATTTAGAACTGGTGTATAATGTAGATACAATAATGAAATAAATCCTTGCTTATGTCCTATAAGATATAAGCAAGTAAAAGTTTTACTCAAAAGGAGGAAATGTTTTGGGCAAGGCAATAGCAATATTCAATCAAAAGGGCGGCGTAGGCAAGACAACAACGAATATCAATCTCGCCGCATGCCTGGCAAACAGGGGGAAAAAGGTGTTGATCCTGGATATTGACCCGCAGGGCAATACTACCAGCGGCATCGGAGTTACCAAGCGCAATCTCAAGGATACGGTTTATAACATACTTATCGACAGGGACTATGACCCGCGCAGGGCGATCAGAAAGACCGGAGTAAAGAACTTATATCTCATTCCGTCCAGTGTAGACCTTGCGGGCGCAGAGGTTGAACTCGTAAGTATGCCGGGACGCGAAAGCGCCCTGAAGGACGGACTCGACAAAATAAGAGACGACTACGATTATATCTTCATCGATTGCCCACCGTCGCTGGGGCTGCTTACGATCAACTCGCTTGCAGCGGTGGACAGCGTGCTTGTACCGATTCAGTGCGAGTTCTATGCGCTTGAGGGCGTAAGCCAGCTGGTGAGCACCATTGAGCTTGTGAAGAAGAGCCTCAATCCGAGACTGGAGATCCAGGGAGTAATTCTGAGCATGTTTGACGGAAGAACCAACCTCTCCATCCAGGTGGTGCAGGAGGTAAAAAAATACTTCGGAAACAAGGTTTACTCAACGGTAATCCCAAGAAATGTAAGGCTCGCGGAGGCGCCCAGCTATGGGCTTCCGATAACGGAATACGACCCGAAGTCAAGGGGAGCAGAAGCGTACGGAGACTTTGCGGATGAGTTCCTGGATTTGGAGGAAGAATAATGGCAGCAAAAAAAGGAGGACTGGGAAGAGGTCTGGGAGCCTTGATCGCAGATGCAGCTATTGTCGAAAACGTCGCAATAGCAAAAGATGAAAATACAGAACGCGTGGATTCCGCGGACTCGGTGAGATATATAAAGACCTTTGACATTATGCCGAACGCGAACCAGCCCCGAAAAACCTTTGATGAGGAGAAGATACAGGAGCTGGCCAATTCCATCTTGCAGAATGGGCTGATTCAGCCGATTGTTCTTAGAAAAAAAGACAAGGGTTACGAGATCGTAGCAGGGGAGAGGCGCTGGAGAGCCGCAATAAAGGCGGGACTTACCGAAGTACCATGTCTTGTAAGAGAGCTTGACGATGAGCAGAATATGCTCATAGCCATAATCGAGAATATGCAGCGAGAGGATCTGAACCCGATCGAAGAGGCAGAAGGGCTGCACCAAATGGTTACGACCTACGGGATGACACAGGAACAGATATCCAGGAGCGTTGGCAAAAGCAGACCCTATATAACGAACTCCCTCAGACTTCTGAAGCTGCCCGAATATGTGAGAAGCCTCGTATCCGAGGGGAAGATCTCAGCGGCGCACGCAAGGACTGTCATAACCATCGAGGACGAAAACGCAAGGCGTGCACTCTGCGACAAGATCGTAAGAGACGGCCTGTCCGTAAGGGCTACCGAAAAATTAGCTGCGGAGGCGGGAAAACCAAAAAAAAGACCGGCAAAACGCAGGAAGAACCCGGATGTCGCCAGGGTGGAGACCGAGCTCAAGGACATCCTCGGCACGAAAATAAATATCTGCCCGAACGGAGCAAAGGGCAAGATAGAGATAGAATATTACAGCAGTGATGAGCTTGAAAGATTGATAGAAATGTTGAAATCTCTGCAATAAGAAATATTGTTTCACATGAAACACCCAATATACGAGTTTAGAAAAGGATAGCGTGCGAAGAAAAAAATAAAACAAAAGAAAAAGACGACTACGGCAAGTCGTCTTTTTTTTCGGTTAATGTCGCAAGTCCGTCGCGAATTATATTCTCGACTACCGCAGGTAGCTCCGCAAGCTCGGCGCGGGACATATTCTCGGTTTCGATTGGTTTGTGAACCATGAAGTCAATATGGCAGCCCTTCGTGACCAGCCCCGTTTCTTCGTAGGTATGGTATCCACCGTTGAGAGTGACGGGAATGATGGGAACCTTCGCTTTTGTTGCCAGCTTGAAGCTGCCGTGCTTGAACTCGCCCATTTCGGATGACTGGCTCCTTGTTCCCTCCGGGAAGATTACCAGAGAAAATCCCTGTTTGAGGTAACTGACTCCCTCGTTGATTGTTTTCAGCGAGGCCCTCGCATCTCCACGCTGGATGAAGATCCCGCGGATCCTCGATATCCATTTACCAAAGATAGGGATTTTTGCCAAACTATCCTTTGCGATGAAGGCGACCTGATGATTTTTTATATTATATAGAAAACTCAGTATGTCCGCATAGGATTGATGATTTGCGATGAAAACCGCCGGGCCGGACTTTGGAAGATTTTCGGGATTTATGACAGTAAAATCCACCTCGAAGTTTTCCACGATGTGGGACGACCAGATTTGACAGGCCTTGAGAATTTCCTCCTGCTCGGTCTTAACGTCTCCGATTTCTCTGGCATGTTCTATTGCCCTGCGGTTTTTTTTGAGCTTGTTCATGCCTCCAAGGATAGTGAGGATGCCATATATGTTGTTAAAAAGCTTCAAAATTTTACCTCCATTAAGAAATTATAAGATATTTTACCACAAGTTTATTGTTTTTTGCTACCCCCAAAGTGTATAATGTGGATATAAAAAAATGAAAGAAAGTATAGAAAATATAGAAAGGGTATATAGGGTATATAATTGTGAAAACTTACAGCAAAAGAACGAAGGGGGCTCTTCTCGCTCTGGCGATCATTTTGGCTTCCTGCGCAGGATTTATAACATACGAGGTGGGGATCGTATATGATACGGGTCCGCTTCCGTTTGACGAGGCGGTGCAGAATTTTTTCTTTAGCCTGCGTGGGCCAGTGCAAGATGCGATCATAAGCACGCTTACCCATCTTTCGGACACAGTAACGATAATCGGCTTCTGCGCTATAATGCTGCTCTTGCCAAATCGCAAGACTTATGGGCTGCCGGTTTCGCTGGCATGCCTTGGGGGAGTTGCGATATATAAGCCCTTCAAGCATATAATCCTCAGAGCAAGGCCGGACGAGTCGCTGCATCTCATATCGCAGGGAGGGTATTCCTTTCCGAGCGGCCACTCGGTTACCTCGGTGATCTTTTACGGTCTGCTGCTCTATCTTATCCAAAAGAATTGCAAAAACGAAAAGCTAAGGAATGTCCTTAGCGTAGTCTGCGCCTTTCTTGCCATAATCATAGGCCCCAGCAGAATTTATGTCGGCGTGCATTGGCCAACCGATGTGCTGGCGGGCTGGTGCATAGGCGGGGTCGTGCTGATAATTGCCATAGCGCTGATCAATAAATACGGGAAAACGCCAAATCGCTAATTGGCGATTTGGCGTAGAAACGCTGAATTTACAGCAGTACAGCTCCCGGGTTGCGGTCGAAATAAATGCTCTTGTTGCTCACGCTCAGAGGAATGGCGTAGCAGATTTTTACGTTGTCGCCCAAAAGTCCGAGTGCTACAGCGGCTCTTCCCGCAGAGTACATCACGCGATTGTCGATGCGATGATCTGCAGCGACGGACACCGCGGAACCTACGGCGATGCCAAGGTCAGAGACATTGAATGCGCACGGGCTTCCGTGCTTTTTCGTCTGGCCGCAGTTTGCAAACCCGCACATACTGCAGTTATTCAGTCCGTGATAGGTGTTGTAGCATCCGATGAGGACCACGCAGGTACTCTTGTCGAGATTTCCTGCGTCCCTTACCATGAACGCCTCGTCGTATTCGTTGCCAAGTTCGGCCAGCTTATCTCTGAGTCTATCCTTATCCTCGCCCGAGACTATGGCTGTTATAATCGTATCGTGCCCACTTGCCTTGGGAGCGGTCTTTGCGGCCGCAGCCATTATATCGGCAACGGCAAATATAGCATCGTTTTCCGCGTCAAACATTCTTTTTAACATAGCTATATGTCCTTTCTTGATTTTCTCTAATTATTATTGTATCATAAAAGAATATGAAAGGAAAAGTAAGATGGACAAAAATATCAAAAAATACTACACAAGCGCCATGGACTGCTGGAAGGGCAGAGTGGACAGCGACACGGATTACGACGCATTCAGGTGGCACCAGTGGGTGCAGCCGCTGGATCTGACGAAAAAAGAACTGAAACCCTTTGAAGGCAGGCTTGGCTTTGCATTTATCGGATTTTGCAGCGAGCAGGGAGTAAAGCGCAACAAGGGCAGAGTCGGGACGGCTCTGGCGCCGGATTTTATAAGAGGGCAGATGTCAAATTTACCTTGCGCCTTTTCTCAGGATGTCAAACTCTTTGACGCGGGAAACATCATCTGTGAGGATCTTTCCATGGAAAACGGGCAGCTGGCTCTTGGCCATGCGGTGGAAAAACTTCTGGATCTGAACTATTTTCCGATCGTTCTCGGAGGCGGCCACGAAACGACCTTCGGACATTTTCTCGGAGAATATCATAATCTGAGAAATAATGGCAATGTTGCGAGCGAAAAT